>NZGH01000059.1 GCA_002690875.1 Rickettsiales bacterium | reverse complement strand
GAAGAAAATATAATAAATCATATGAATTCAAGCCATAAAACTAGCATTAAAATTTATATAAAAAATTTAATGCAAAATGAAATTTCAAGTACACAAAGAAAAGGAGACTGGAATATCACCGGAATTGATCCAGATGGTTTTGATCTTAGAAAAAAAAAAATCACCGCTCGTTTTTTTTTTGAAAAAGAAATTTCTAATGCCAATAAATTAAGGGGGATTTTTGTAAGTCTTCACAAAAAAGCCTCAAAAATTAATTAGCTTCATCCCAGTTTTTACCCAAACCTAAGTCAACTTTTATTGGCACTTTTAAATCTAAAAAATTTTTATGAGAATTAGTCATAATGGAAGGGATATTTTCTTTTATTATATCTATTTCATTCTCTGGAACCTCAAAAATAAGCTCATCATGAACTTGAATAAGCATTTTTGACTTAAGGTTTTCTTTTATCAAAAACTGAAAAATTTTTGGCATTGCTAATTTAATCAAATCTGCGGCTCCGCCTTGAATTGGTGCATTAATAGCAGATCGTTCAGCAAAATTTCTTCTATTAAAAACTTTATCATTTATAAAAGGTATAAATATTCTTCTCCCAAATGGAGTAACTACAAAACCGTCACTACGACAATCTTTGACTGTTTTATCCATATATTCCTTAATTCCTGGATATTTTTTAAAATAACTTTCAATATATTGTTTTGCTTCTGAATTAGAAATATCTAGCTGTGCAGCTAGCCCATAGGGTGAAATTCCATAAATAATTCCAAAATTTATTGTCTTTGCTTTCCGTCTTAAATCTGAATTGAGTGATGTCTTATCAACCTGAAAAACATCCATTGCTGTAACGCTATGAATATCTTCATTATTTTCAAATGCATTTAAGAGTGAATCTACACTAGCAACGTGAGCTAATATTCTTAATTCAACTTGTGAATAGTCTACTGAAAAAATAAAATGATTGGCTGAAGCTATAAAAGCTTTTCTGATTTTTCTTCCTTCCACAGTTTTGATAGGAATATTTTGTAGATTTGGATCGTTAGAAGAAAGCCTACCTGTTAATGTGCTTGCCATACCATAGGAGGTATGTATCCTAGAAGTTTTTTTACTTTCTCTTGATAGTAGTCCTTCGCAATAAGTACTTTTAAGTTTTGAGAATTGACGCCATTCTAAGACATGTTCTGCAATCAAAAATTTTTCAGACTTTAGTTTTTCTAAAACTTTAACATCTGTTTGATAATTTCCACTTTTTCCTCTTTTTCCGTAAGGTAGTTTTAGTTTTGAGAAAAGGATCTCTCCAAGCTGTTTTGGAGAACCAACATTAAAATTCTCTTCACTAATTTCATAGACTTTTTTTTCTATTTTTAATATTTTTTTTGAAAATTCTGATGTCAAAAAGATTAGATGTTCATTGTTTATTTTGCACCCATTAATTTCCATAAACGCTACAATTTTAATCAATGGCTTTTCAAAATAGAAATAAAACTCATAGAGCTTACTTTTTAACAGCTCTTTTTTTAATATTTCCCATAATCTGAAAGTAACATCGGAGTCCTCGGCTGCATAATCTTTAGCAACATTGATATCAACCTCACTAAAGCATATTTTTTTTTTTTCTACAGTAGTAACATCAGAAAACTTTTTTGTAACATGAGAAAGGTAATCTGAAGATAATTCGTCTAAATTGTGTCCTCTGTAGCCAGTCCTTAGTACATATGACATCAACATCGTGTCATCCATATTTTTTATAACTATTCCTATATTCTTCAGAATAATAAAATCATATTTAATATTTTGTCCGATCTTTAATACCGACTCATCCTCAAGAATTGGTCGAACTAAATTTATAAAGCTTTGAATTTCTATCTGATTATATTTCTCAGTTTTATGCTTGAGAGGAATGTAACAAGCCTTACTATTTTCTAGCGACATTGAAAATCCTACAATTTCTGCGTCAATTGCATTTAGAGAATTAGTCTCACAGTCTATAGCAACAATCCCATTTGATTCAACCAAATCACACCATCTTTTTAAAGACTTTTCATCTTCTACAAGTTCATATTTTCTTTTATCAATAGGGTCCCTATTAAGACTTAAAAAGGTTTTTTTTTCTAATGTTTGATCGTTACTTTTTGAATCACTTTCTTTCAAACCGAACTTTGAAATTACTCCTAATTTAATTTTATTAAATTCCATATCATCAAGAAAAGTTATCAATTTTTTTACATCCATCGGTTTATAAGATAAATCATTAATTGATACAGGAAGATCAACATCATCTTTGAGAGTAACAAGTTGCTTTGAGATTTTTATAATTTTTTTATTTTCCTGTAAACTAACTCTTCTCTTTTCTTGCTTAATTTCGTGAGCGTTTTCTAATAAATTTTCAATAGAGTTATATTCGTTTATTAATAAAGAAGCTATCTTTGGACCTATTCCAGGTGCTCCAGGAATATTATCAGATGAATCTCCTGCTAGAGCTTGTACGTCAATTACTTTCTCTGGAGTTACTCCAAATTTTTCAAAAACCGTTTCTTTTGTAACTTCTCTCTTTTTTATTGGATCTATTATTGAAACATTATCTTTTAATAACTGCATTAAATCTTTATCTGAGGAAATAATTGTAACTTTTTTACCAATCTTGGTAGCCGCTTTAGAATAAGAAGCTATTAAATCATCAGCTTCAAAGCCCTTAGATTGAATTGACTGTAAGTTGAAAAAGTCAGGAACTTTTTTAATGATATCAAATTGAGGTATCAAATCTTCAGGAGGGTCAGACCTATTTGCTTTATATTCAGGATAAATCGTATTTCTAAAAGTCTCCCTTGCTGCATCAAAAATTACAGCGATTGAAACTTTACCTCCTTTTTCAATTTGAATGTCCTCAATTAGCTTTAATAACATATTACAAAAACCAAAAATCGCATTTACTGGTAATCCATCTGATCTATGCATTGGAGGGAGAGCGTAGTATGCTCTAAAGATATACCCTGAACCATCAACTAGAACTAACTGTTCACTATTTGATATATTCATTTTTTTTTAAATTTTGCACCACAATATGGACAAACTATGACTCCACCTGAAGTTAAATCTAAAAAAACTTTGGGATGAGAATCGTGAGAATCAACACCTTGACAGCTAATGTTATCTCCTTCAACGTAAGTGATATCGAGTTCAAAATTAAGGACCATTGTAATTTAATTATTAAGTGTATATCTTAATATAACCATAATTCAAAAAAATGAAAAATAAAATTGTTGATGTTAAAGACCTAACAAAAAAATATATTAGTAAAGACTCGCTAGCATTAGATCACATTAACTTAAAAATTGAGCAAGGCTCAATTTTCGGGCTTTTAGGACCCAATGGTGCAGGGAAAAGTTCATTTATTAATATTTTATCAGGTCTTTCAAACAAAACATCTGGCAAAGTTCGTGTTTGTGGAATTGACTTAGATGAAGACCCCAAAACCATTAAAGGAAACATTGGTGTTGTTCCTCAAGAAATTAACATCGATCCTTTTTTTACACCACTTGAAATAATGAATATTCAATCAGGTATGTATGGTGTTAAAAAAAAACAAAATAAAAATCTAGAAATTTTAAAAAACTTAGATCTTCATGAAAAATCTAATGCTTATTCTAGAAGCCTGTCTGGAGGAATGAAAAGAAGGCTTATGGTAGCCAAAGCTTTAGTACATTCGCCTATTCTTCTAATTTTAGATGAACCAACGGCGGGAGTAGATGTAGAATTAAGAACTAAATTGTGGAATTATATAAGACTTTTAAATAAACAAGGAGTAACCATAATTCTTACTACACATTATCTTAAAGAAGCTGAAATTCTGTGTGATGAAATAGCAGTAATAAATAATGGAAAGGTTATTGCTTGTGACAAAAAAAATAACCTCTTGAAACTTCTTGACGATAAGGAATTGACTATTGAATTTTACGAAAAGGTAAATTCTCTTCCCCAAAAAATTAATAAATTTGTCGTTTCAAAAGAAGAAAAAAAAGTAGTGCTTAGGTTCAAAAAAAGTAAAATAAACACCGCTGAAATAATCGAAGCATTCGTGGAAAAAAAATTTAGATTAAAAGAAATTTCAACCAAAGAATCAGATTTAGAGGATATATTTATAAAATTATTAAAAGAATAATATTTTTAAAAACTTTACTCTTTATTCAAGCATGTGAAACCGGAGTAAATGAGCAATCAATATACTCAGACAAAATTGTAGAAAAAAAAACTTACTATGAATGGGGAGAGATAAAGGCGAGCAAAATTATTATTTTAGCAATTCATGGATATAATGATTACTCAAATTCCTTCAAATTACCAGGAGAGTATCTTTCAAAAAATAATATTTATACATTTTCTTTTGATTTAGATGGTTTTGGTAAAAATGACAATTTTGGCTTTTGGTATCCACTTGAGGTACATACACGAGTAATTAAAGAAAAAATATTAAAATTTAAAAAACATTACCCTGAAAAAAAAATTTTTTTACTTGGTGAAAGTATGGGAGGTGCAATTGTAACAAGTTTGATGACTCATGAAAAAGATCTTCCTATTGATGGAGCAATCCTTGTAGCACCAGCTCTATGGAATTTTAGTGAAGAAAATTTTTTTAAAAGTTTGTTTATGTCTTTAATTTCAAAATCGTTTCCAAATTTTAAAGTTAATAGTAAAGGATGGGTTGAAGTGAAAGCTAGTGACAATCAAAAGATTCTTAAAGAGCTATCGGAAGATAAGTACTTTATTCACCATCCCAACCTTAAAAGTCTAAATGGAATAATAAAATTAATGGATCAAAGTTATAATGATGCTAAAACTTTTTTTTCGCAACCAAGTTATGATACCTTAGTTGTTATTCCTTTGAAAGATGAAATAGTTCCTCGAAAACCATTAATTGAGTTATTAGAAACGACTAAAATTAAATCATATGAATTTTCTTCTAACTTTATTATCTTTGAATCAAGTTATCATATGATCTTGAGAGATATGAAAGGTGACAACGTTACAGAAGAAATAAAAAAATGGGTTGTAGGAAGAAAAATAAAAAAGCAGAATAACCTGAGTGAAATAATTGAAAAGTTAAAAAATACAGATTATCATCACATGTTAGATTAAAATGTTAAAACTTATTACTTTTTTTTTTTTAGTGTACTCTTTCAACTATAAATCTTTTTCAGATGAGATAGTCCAAGATAAAAATGGTAATTATTTCTTGATGAAAAGTGACGGAACATTTGAGAAATTATCTAAACCAAAGCCTGGAAACAAATATATTATTCAAAAAAAAAAAATTATCAAAAAAAAAAAAAAGATTTTTAACAAGCCAGAAAAAAAAGCTAGAAGAAGAACTGACACCGGATTTAGATAGTGGATAAAGAAAACAGTAAACTTGTTTGGAAAGTTATTCAAGAACGAGGTGATTACTTAAAAGGTAAACTTAAGCCTCATCCTTTTCATCCCAAAGGAAGAAATTCATACGCTCATATTTGCGTATTAATAAAGGATAATTTTCAAGAATCCTACAAAGATATACCGGATGAAAGATTTAATGAACTTATTAGTTTTATAAAAAATATTAAGAACTAATTGAACGGGAAGGTCAGTTATCGTATAAGGGAGGAAATTTTATGTTGTTTGACCTTCCCTAGTGTTCAATTTTTTGACATTTATCAAAAACAAACATAAATAAGCAAATTTTATACCAATATTAATTAACTTAAGATTATAGACTTTCAATTTATGTTCGTTTCATTAAGTAAGATCAATCATCATCCCAAGGGGTTAGTTGTTTTATTCTTTACAGAGCTTTGGGAACGTTTTAGTTACTACGGAATGAGAGCAATACTTGTTCTTTATTTGATTTCTGATTTTAATGATAGCAACCCAGGATTGGGTTGGTCTAATAAAGAAGCAATAATCCTTTATGGTTGGTACACCGCACTTGTTTATATAGCATGTATACCTGGTGGTATAATTGGGGACCGATACATGACTAGTAAAAGCTCAGTTTTATATGGAGGTTTTTTATTATGTGCTGGGCATTTTATATTAGCTTTCCAAAACGAACTATTCTTCTATACCGGATTAATCTTAATCATACTTGGCGTTGGACTTTTAAAACCAAATATTTCAACCCTAGTTGGACATCTTTATAAAATTAACGATATAAGAAGAGACCAAGGCTTTACTATTTTTTATATAGGAATAAATATTGGTGCTTTTTTAGCTAGCATTATAGTGGGTTACGTAGGTGAAGTTTTTGGTTGGCACTACGGTTTTTCTTTGGCCGGCTTTGGGATGCTTCTGGGACAAATTTCTTTTTTCATTGGTAGAAAAAATATAATTGAAGTTTCTAAAAAAGCTTCTCTAAAAAACACTCTCCCACTTAAAATTAAAAAATATAATTTTTCTTCAATTGAATCTGACAGAATCAAACTTATTCTGATATCATCCTTAATTTTAGTAATCTTTTGGGCTTCATTTGAACAGGCAGGAGGTTTACTTAATATATTTGCTTACGAAAAAACAGATAGATATCTTTCTCTTTTGAATATCGAAATCCCAGCTAGTTGGTTCCAATCAATTAATCCACTTCTAATTATTATTTTGGGATACAGCGTATCCGTGTTTTGGATGTATTTAAAAAAAAAGAACATGCTGTCTACATCTATTTTTAAAATTTCAATTGGAATAATTATTATGGGATTAGGTTTCATTTTTATGGTTTTTGCATCAATTGAATCAGAAATTTACGGAAAGTCTTCGATGTATTGGCTATTTTTTTCATATTTATTTTTTACTATTGGTGAGTTGTGTGCCTCACCTGTAATTTTATCATATATTACAAAACTATCCCCTAGAAAACTGACAGCAAGTATCATGGGAATTTATTTTGCAACTATAGGTCTTGGAAATAAACTTGCTGGTATTATAGGGCAATATTCTCAAGCCTTAGGTGAAAAAGTAATATTCATAGGTATTACAGTGATCTGTGTTTTTGTTGGAGGTTTTGTTATAATAATACATAAAAGATTAATTAGGCTTTCACATGGTGTTGATGATTAAAAATTTATTTAAAGCGCCCGTAGCTCAACTGGACAGAGCATTTGATTTCGGCTCAAAAGGTTAAGGGTTCGAATCCTTTCGGGCGCACCAAAATATTGCTTAAAATAAAAGTTGGGATTAATCTTTGAAATATTATATTTTGATAATTATCTAGTTAAGTATTTTTGTGAAGCTAATCTTTAAAAGTAACAATTTAGTTGAAATAAGTTGGGTGAAACATATTTTAGACTCAAATGATATAGAATTTTTTGTTTTAGATGAACTCATGTCAATCAATGAAGGAAATATCTCTGCTATACCAGTTAGAATTCTAGTAAAAGATAATTTTATGGATAAAGCTAAAAAACTTTTGAGTGATGAATTAAAAAAACTTTAACCTTAAAACTTAATAATTTCTGTTCCATTTTTTTTTAACCAGTTTTTATTTTCAATATACTTACTATCATATTTTTTTACCAATGACCAAAAAGATTTAGAATGATTTGGTTCGATTATATGACAAAGCTCATGCACAATTACATAATCAATTACATTTTTTGGAAGCATTACTAATTTCCAATTCAAACAAATTTCAGACCTACTATTGCATGAACCCCATATCGCTCTATAACTTTTTAAATTAAGGCTTTTAAAGCTTATTTTTATTTTTGAGGATATTAACAGAACTCTCGTAACTAAATATTTTTTTGCCTCTAACTTTAGCCACTCTACTAGATTTTTTTTTGCACATTTTAAGTCTGTGCAGTAAACAAAAAGACCATTATTTTTTAGTAATACTTTATTTTTTTTACATGCTGATATTAAAAGAGTAATTTTTCTTCCTAGAAAAGGGAAAATACTTTTGTGTTTTACTAATATTTTTTCCCTATCTTTTTCCTCGTTGATTTTTTTTTTAATCCATAATTGTTTTTTTTTTATTATTGATCTTAAGTAACTGTCTTTAATATAAATTGGGCAATAAATTACTGGGACACCATTTCTAATTTGTAAGGATAAAGTCTTTAACCTTTTAGTTGATCTTACAATCTTTACATCATTTATTTCTGAATTTCCGGATGATAAAACTCGAAAAACTTTCTTTAAGTTAATTTTCATTTAATTTTTATTCTTAAAATTTTTTAGTTAAATAAATACCAAAATAACTATAATGTAGAGGAAATTTTTCAGCTAACAATTAAGGGCTTTTTCATTTTTAAATTACTTTCCAACATATTTTATATTAAATGAGTCATCTCTAGCCTCAACCAAGCTCAACGAACCATAATCGATTTTCTCCCAATAATTTTTTAACAGTTTATCAAAGGGTTGACCAGTCAAAATTGACATCATCCCGTTAATTGAGCCCGCATGGGAAACAATCAAAACATCTTGGTTTTGTTTCTTTATTTCATCTAAAAATATTTTCAGCCTTTTTAAAAACTCTTGATTACTCTCACCATTAGGAATTTTAAATGTCATTAAATTTTCTTCCCATTCTTTGACCAACTGCCTTGAAATTTGGTTTTTAGGTTTCATTTCCCAATCACCAAGATCAAGTTCTTTTAACTTTTCATCAAAAAAAACATCTTTTGATAAGCCTTGAGCTAACTTGACACACCTTTTTAGTGTACTTGAGAAAATTTTAATTTTATCTAAATTTCCTATTTCTTTTTTTAACTTTGTCTTTATATTTTGAAGTTCTTTTTTAAAATCTTTTGAAACATCAATATCTGTTTGACCATAAAAAATGTCTTTTTCAACGTTAAGTGAAGTATGTCTTAAAAAGAAAATATTCATAAATATTTTATTTCAAAGTTTTTATATTCTAAAAAGGGTAATTTTTTCAGATTTATATTCTTTACGTTTGAAAAGCTAGGCCCTACGTAGCATTCCTCTATAAATTTTTCAATATTATTTTTTTTTCCTGACACAACAAATTCCACAGATTTATCAGTACAATTCATAACCCAACCGTTTAAACCATGCTTTTGGGCTGTTTTTTTAGTCCAAGCTCTATATCCTACACCTTGAACACTTCCAAAAACTTTACCAAACATATTGTAATCTTCATTTTTCATCTAAATCTTTGTAATCAGCTTCAATAATATTCTCATCTTTATTTTTTCTTGTCTCATTATTTTTTTTGAAATCTTTTTTAATAATAAAATTTTTCCAAACATAACCTCTTAGAGATTTCACCAACATTATAATTCCAAGTAAATCAGTTACAAAACCGGGAATTATCAATAAAAAGCCTGCTATTTTTTTGAATAACCACTCGTTTGGTTCGCTTACTAATTTTTCAATTTGTCTTAAATTTAATTCTGATCTAATTAAAAATAGACCAATAAAACCTGTAAATAAAATTAAACAAACAACAGTCCAAAAGCCTAAGAAATCACCCAGTAAGATAAAACTTAGGATTTCAAAAATGGGAATTAATAAAATAAATTTATAGTTCATTTCTAAATAACATTTGAAATATACACTCTACATTATTAAATTAATAATTCCTATGCCAGAATACTTGTTAATTTTAGTAAAATTTCTTATTCCATTTCTTTTAGGTGGACTAATTTTGTTTTCATCTCTTGTTGCTCCTAATGTTTTCAAGAGCTTAAACGAAAAAAGTGCAAGGCTTTTTATAAGAAGTATTTTTCCAAAACTTTATCTATATTCTGGGATACTTAGTCTTTTATCTTCATTTTGTCTTTTTTTTATTAACATTTTTCTGTCGTTTATTTTTTTCATGATAACTCTTGGTTATCTCTACTCCAGGCAATTCTTAATGGTCAAAATAAACGAAGCATCCGATCAAAAAAATGAAAAAGAATTCAAGAAGTTGCATAAATTTAGCGTTTTAATTTTTGTAATTCAAATCTTATTAATGATTTTGATATTTATAGTTCTTTAGTTTTCAGATATTAATTGAAGTAATCCAAAGGATACATAATCGTTATTATAATTTTCCCCTGAGATAACATTAAATGGTTTATCAGGATCACCTAAATCAGAGATGACTAATTTAGCGTCCCTAAAATTTTCACCAATGGTCAGCTTTGAGGGCGTAACAATTGTTTTAATATTAGCATTATTAGATGACTCCAAGCCACGAGGTGAGTCCTCAATAGCTATGCAAGCCTGTGCAGGAAGCTGAAGTTTTTGTAAAGCCCATTCGTAAATTTCTGGTGAAGGTTTTTTTAGTTTTGTGCAATCACCATGAGCAACTAAATCAAACATTTCATATGGATCAATCTTAAATCCTTTTGTAAATAAGTTTAACAAGTTCACTTCAGATGTTGAGGAAACTAAAGCAACATTAATATTTTTTTTTTTTAATTCTTTGATTAATCTAAAAACTCCTGGTCTTGCTTCTATTTTTGAATCGTTAATATAATCCTCATAAATTTCATTTTTTATTTTGTGAATTGAATCAACGTAATTAGATAAATTCTTATATTCCAACATTTCAGGCCACGCTTTCTTCAGGTGAAACATTATTCTCTCTTTACCTCCACCAATGTTTATCAATTCTTTATAAATAGCCTCATCCCAAAACCAATCTAAACTAAACTCCTTAAATGACTCATTGAATGATTTTCTATGATATTCTTCAGTTTCAGCAATTGTTCCGTCAACATCAAAAAATACAGCACTAAGTTCCATCTTTTATTCTTTCAATTATTTTTGATGTTGATTTGCCTTTCATACATTTAATTAAAATCACTTTACCTCCCCAGTCTTTTATTTCTTTTGCACCTACTACTTGTGATATTTTATAATCATCACCTTTAAAAAGAAATTGTGGTTTTATTTTTTTTATAATATTCAAAGGAGTTTTTTCATTGAAAATTATAATTCTATCTATGAAATCGTAATGTGCTAAAATTTCTGATCTTTCACTTTGACTAATAATGGGTCGAGATAACCCTTTAATTTTTTTGACTGATGAATCACTATTTAAAGCTAAAATAAAAAAGTCACATTTTTCACTTGATTTTTTAAGATAATCTATATGCCCTTGGTGAATTAGATCAAAACAACCATTGGTAAAGCCAATTCTTTTATATCTATTCATTTTTATCTGTTCTATTAATTGGTTTAATTTACAAATCTTTGAATTTTTGTTAATTCTATTTTCTATCTCTTCTCTAAAAACTCTTGTGGTTCCAAACCTTCCAACTGCTACTCCAGCAGCTTCGTTAGCCTGTTTTACTGATTCAGTTAAACTTAATTTTCTAACAATTCCTGATGCTATATACGATACCACTGTATCTCCTGCTCCAGAGACATCAAAAACTTCTTTAGCTTTTGATGGTAGATGAAATATTTTGGAATTTTTAGTAACTACTGAAATGCCGTCTGAGCTTCTGGTAGTAATTACAGTTTCAAAACCATACAATTTAATGATTTTTTTTGATAATTTTTCTACTGAATAATCACTCACGCTTAAATCTGGCTCAACAGCTTCAAATAATTCTTTTTGATTTGGAGTTATTATATTAGCTTTAGCGTATATACTTAAATCTTTATCTTTAGGATCAATAATAACTATCTTTTTTTTAGCTCGACATGTACGAATTACTTTTTTTAATAAACTTTTAGTAAGCATACCTTTTTTATAATCAGAAATTATAACTACATTCACATGTTTTATTTTTTTCAAAAATCTGTCAAAAATATTATCCTCTATTTTATTAGAAATATATACTTTAGATTCACTATCTACTCTTAAAATTTGTTGATTATCAGAAACAAATCTTTGTTTTTTTGTTGTACATCTGGTTTTATCTACAATTAACTCAAATGTAAGATCTTTAGTTTTTTTACATAATTCTCTCAATATTTTTGCATTACTATCATTTCCAACTATAGAAATTAAATGACATTTATTTCCTGCCGCCGTAATATTTCTCGCTACATTTCCACTTCCACCTAAGTCCTTTTTTTTATCACTTTCAACTTTAAGAATTGGAATTGGGGCTTCTGGAGAAATTCTTTCAACTAATCCTTCACAATATGTATCTAAAATTATATCTCCTAAACAAAGAATTTCACAAGCATCAAGCATTCTATCTCTCTTCCTCTAATAATTTATCGAAGTACTCTATGGTTTTTTTTAAGCCTTCTTCTCTTTGAAATTTAGGGTTCCACCCAAGTTTCTTTTTAGCTAATTCAATATCTGGACATCTCTGCTTTGGATCATCAACAGGTAGTTCTTTATTAATAATCTTTGATTTACTTCCAACCATTTCGGTAATTTCTCTAGCAAGTTGCATTATACTAATCTCGACTGGGTTTCCTAAATTTACTGGACCTGGAAAATTTTTTTTTTCCATTGTAAGCAATATGCCCTCCACTAAATCGTCAACGTAACAAAAAGATCGTGTTTGTTTTCCATCCCCATAAACAGTAATATTTTTATTGGTAAGAGCCTGTATAATAAAATTTGAAACTACTCTTCCATCATTTTTTTGCATCCTCGGTCCATAAGTATTAAAAATTCTCACAACTTTTACGTTAACATCGTGCTGTCTTTTGTAATCCCAAAATAAGGTTTCAGCACATCTTTTTCCCTCATCATAACATGCTCTTGGACCATTAATACTTACAGCACCCTTATATTGTTCTGTTTGAGGATGAATTTCAGGATCTCCATAAATTTCTGATGTAGAGGCTTGTAAAATTTTAGCCTTCGTTCTTTTTGCTAAGCCCAACATGTTAATAGCACCATGGACACATGTCTTAATTGTTTGAACCGGATCATTTTGGTAATGAACTGGAGACGCAGGACACGCAAAATTGAATATTTCGTCAACCTCTAAATAAATTGGAAAAGTTATATCATGTCGAATTAACTCAAAATTTTTATTATTAAGTATATTAACTAGATTATCTTTATTTCCTGTATAAAAATTATCACAACAAATTACATAATTACCTTTATTAACTAATTTTTCGCATAGATAAGAACCAATAAACCCAGCACCACCAGTAACCAAAATTCTTTTATTCATAAAATATTACCTTAAATTAATTTCAATTTTTGTCATTCCTTCATTTTTTACAAAAAAAGAGGCTTCTTCAAATGAGGGAGGACCAAAATAAACTGGTGCATTGTTACTAAAACCATATCTCTCTTGAGGGATTGCAAAAAAAGTGTCAAATTGATCATTGGAGTTTTTGTCGTGAAAAATTGCAATTGCATAATGTGACTCTTTAAGATCATCAATTAAAACACCCTGCTCAATTACTTCCTTAACATCTTTTTTAAAACCAATTTTTTTTCCTTCATTCTCAGGAAAAAAGTCAGGATCATCATATAGTGCAAAGTGAATTGATCCAACTTTTTCCTCAATATTTTTAACAACAATAAAAATTTGCCCAGCATTTAATTTAGAGAAAAAGAAAAAAAACAATGTGAGAATAATGATGTTTATTTTCATATTTTTAATTTTATGTTAATTATAATTTAAATATATTTAAATTAAACTATTTAATTAATGCTACAAAATTTAAGATTCATAATTCTTTTTTATACTTTTTTAATTCCTCTTTCAGTTTTTGCTGTTAACGAAAAAAAACTTACAGTAGTCAATTTAATTGAATCATCTGAGGATACATTAAAAATATTAAATCAAAACAGCAATATTAAAAATTTTCAAAAATATTTGTCAAAATCTAGGGCTATTTTAATTTTTCCTGAGGTATATGAGGGGGGCTTTATTTTTGGCGCCAAAGGCGGTAATGGTGTTTTGTTAATTAAAAAGGGAGAACGATTCACAGGACCATTTTTTTACTCATTAGGTGGTTTGAGTATAGGACTTCAAGCTGGAGCTAAATCAGGTAGAGTCGTCATGACAGTTATGACACATAGAGGTCTGAAATCAATTCTCAAAGAAAGGGTGAAACTTGGAGTAGATGTAGATGCAGTAGTCGTAAGAGGTGGAGTTGGGTATTCAGCTGAGAGTACACCAAGATTAGCAGATGTTTATTCATTTTCAAACAATGACGGTTTGTTCATTGGAACCTCAGTTGAAGGTTCATATCTTCAACCGCGAAATGATTTAAATAAAGTAATTCACAAAAAAAACCTTAGTCCAGATGAAATTATAAAATATCAAAACTTTAATAAAGAAATTGACGATTTAACAAAAATAATCTCTCGAATTACCAGGAATGTTAAAGAATAATAATATTGCACTAGTTCTTTGCGGTCATGGATCATCATTCGACTTGTATAAGAAAGATTTTAAGAAAAACTTTCAAATAATTAAAAGAAAAATTCGTGCTAGTTGTTATTTTTGTTTTATTGAAAAAAGTGAACCAAATATTGAGAATTGTCTTAAAACTATAAAAAAAAAAGGAGTTAAAAAAGTTTTTTTTTTCCCTTTTTTACTTTTCAATGGAGAACATTTTGAGAAAGATATAAAAGCTAGAGTTGAAAAATTATCTGAAAAATTAAAGCTTGAAATTAAATTAATAAAAAAAATTTCTTTAACCAAAGAAATCATGCCGATAATAGAAAAGAGAATCACAAAAATACTAAAAAAAGATAAAACAAACGTACTAGCCACTTTCTGTTCGGGAAGTAAAAACCCAAACGTTGATTCAGAATTAAAAAAATATACAAAAATTCTTTCTAAAAATCTGAATATTGATAGATTTTTTTCATATTTTGTGGGTGATGAAAGTAAGTTAATAAAAGAATTAAAAAAACATAAAAATAAAAATAATTTTTTGATTATTCAGCCAATTTTTCTATTCAAAGGATATTTACAAAAAAAAAATCAGAACTTTTTTAATGAGCTAGAATATAAGAACTCTTATATTTTAAATACCTTAATGACAATTGACGATATTCAAAACTTAGTTGTTAAAAAACTAAAAAGTACTTTTCATATCACGAATTAATTTTTTTAAATAATTGTTTCTTGAGTATTCTGCATAGTCAAACATTGTTTTTCCACTGTAATCAGCTCTTTCTATATCTAAATCGCCTATGTTATCAATACTTGAAAGTATTTTAATAGCATCAATATTAATGCTTTCAATTGCATGCATCATTGGTGTCATTCCAATACTATCCTGAGAATTAACATCAGCATCAGCCTCTAGAAGTCTTGCAAGTAATTTTGACTTTTTACTTTTTATATAAAAAGTTAAAAGCGAAGTTTTTTTTAAGATTTGACGATTAACATCAGCATCATTTTTAAGAAGAAGTTCAAACATCCTCTCGTCATCATTTCTTAGAGCATAAGCTAATGGTGACATATCTTCACTGTCATGAATATTAGTGGTTACACCTTTTTCAACCATTTCTATTACTTTTTCATAATTAGACTTTTTAACAGCGGTGAAAAGCACTGCTTCAAAAAAAATGTCACTATCGTCTACTGCAAGTACATGTTGAAAAAAAAGGAAAAAGTATAAAAAAACTGAAAATTTTTTAATATTTTTTTTTTTCATAAACGTCTATTCTAAAATAGTATGATTACACACTCTTCAAAAAAAATCTATATTATAGGATCAAATCCCAATGATTTCTTTGATTTAACTGTTGAAGCTATAAATATTTTATCAAAATCTAATATAATTATTTATTCAAAAAAATTTGACATACAATATAAAGAAGTTTTTATAAAAAATAAAAAAAAAATTTTATTTGAAGAAGACCTAGCTGACTCAAAAATGTTGTTGCTTAGAGCTATTCATAGTCTTTCTGAAACATATGACTCTATTTCTCATTTAATAACAGGAGATCCATTTTTATTTTTTGAAAATACAGAGGAGTTGTTTTTTAAAAAAAAAAAAATTCATGTAGAAAAAGTTCTTGGGATTCCTGAAATAATACTTTGGATAAATAAAAAAAATTTGTTTTTAACTAATAGGAATAAAAACTCTTCAGTTAGTTTTTTTTATCCTAAAACTAAAAATGATTGTAAAAAGATTCTTAATATTAAAAATTTTGAAAAATTGATTATTAAAATTTCAGTCGATTCAATATTTCAAAATATCAAGAAAATTTTATTAAATAGGCAAGACAAAAACTTCAAATACAAAGTTTTTGTAAATGCAAAAGAAGTTAAATTTAATAGTAGCTTAAAACTAGACAAATCATTCAGTGATGTTTATATAATTTTAGAAAATGCTAAAATATAAATCTTTATTTAAAAGAAATTTGTTAATGATGGCTATTCTAGTTTTTTTTATTCTAGTAGTCATTTTTTTTATAAATATTCTATATAGTAAAAAAGCTCCGAGTTTAAATCTTGGAGGTAGTTTTATTTTGACTGATCAACATGGCGATACTTTTGATTCCACTGAAGTAAATTTGAAAAAACTTATATATTTTGGTTATACATATTGTCCAGATGTTTGTCCTTTTGATCTATTGAAAATATCTAAAATTTTTGAGAATAACCCAAGACTAAAAAATGAAATAAAACCGTTGTTCATTACTGTAGATCCAGAGAGAGATACGATCAAAAAACTAAAAATTTTCATGGAGAATTTTGACCAATCTTTTACAGCTCTCACCGGTACAAATGAAGAAATAAAAAATGTTCTTAGAAAATTTAAAATTTACGTAAAAATTAACAAGAATAACCCAATGGATAAAGATTACTTAATTGATCACAGTTCACTAATTTTTTTAATAGATGAAAATGATAATTATATAAAATTTTTTAGAACTAATGAACTAAAGGAAGGTTTTATATTTAATTAATCAAAAGAAATTATCCAGAATTCTTTCAAAAACACTTTTCTGTTTATTTAGCCTTTTACTTTTTGATATAATTTCATTTATTTTATCATTACCCCTAAATTTTCTTCTTTTCTTTTCATCGGCATAATGTAACGATTTTACTGGAATATCGCTATGTGCCTTTTGCATAAATTCACTCCACAAAATTGCTGGTGCTGTGCCTCCAGTAATTTCATTCATTGGAGAGTCGTTATCATTACCAAACCAAACACCTACTACTAAATCAGAGGTAAAACCTATAAACCAAGCATCTCTTAGGGATTGACTGGTTCCAGTTTTCCCAGCTGCTGGTCTATTAATTTTTGCTTTTCTTCCTGTTCCGTTAGTAATTGTTTTTTCCATCATCTTAGTCATTGTTGAAACAACAAAAGAATCAAGTATTTTTCCGGGTCCTGAACCTTCTCTCATAAATAATAATTTTCCCGATGTGTTTTCAATTGATCTTATACCGTGAACAAAAATTCCATTTCCATTATTAGCAAGAACATTATATGCTGATGTCAGTTCTAATAAATTTACCTCTGAAGTTCCTAAAGCAATTGAAGGTGAATTTAACAACGGACTATTAACACCTAATGACTTTGCAGTTTTAATCACATTTTCTCTACCTATACTTTCAGATAATTTTACTGCTACAGTATTAATTGATTTAGCAAATGCTTCACTGATAGAAACTTCACCCATATAATCTTTTTTATAGTTCTTAGGAGACCATCCATTAATATTTATTTCTGAATCAAGAATGAGATCATCAGGAGAATAACCATTCTGTAAGCCTGCTAAATAGACAAATAGTTTGAAAGCAGAGCCAGGCTGCCTTTGTGCTTGAGTTACTCTGTTAAATTGTGAGTCTCCATAGTCTCTTCCACCGATCATTGCTAAAACTTCCCCATTTAGGTTTAATGCAACCAATGCTGACTGATCAGCTGACTCATATTTTGAAGTAATTTGATTAACTGATTTTTCTGCAATCTCTTGAAGTTGAACATCTAAAGTAGTCCTAATTATTAAATCTTCATTTATCTCACCCAAGTATGTCTTAACTCTAGGTAATAACCAGTCTACGAAATATCTTGTACTCTTCGGTGCTGATGTATATTTATCATATTTTTTATTGTTTAATTGCGCTTGTTTAACACTACTAAAACTAATTAATTTATTTTTAGCCATATTTTCTAAAACTTTTGATGTCCTAACCCTTGAAAGTTTTTCATTGGATATAGGATTATATTTCGAAGGGGCTTTTAACAAACTTGCAATTAATGCACACTCATAAAGATTTAATTCTTCAACTTTTTTGTTAAAATATTTTTCCGATGCTGCCTGAACCCCATATGTACCAGAACCAAGGTATACTCTGTTTAAATAAATACTTAGTAATTGCTGCTTGGTAAACCTCATTTCCAACCAAAAACTTAAGATTAGTTCATGGAGTTTACGAGTAAAAGATCTCTCAGGTGTTAAGAAAAGATTTTTTGCTAATTGCTGTGTTATTGTACTACCTCCTTGCACAATTTTTCTCGCTTTTAAATTTACATATGCAGCTCTAATTATTCCTTTTATATCCACACCTATGTGTGAAAAGAATCTTTTATCCTCTGTAACTATTACGGCATTTATTAAATCTTTAGGTAAGTTTTTGTACTGAATAGTTTGACCATATATATCTCCATAAGAGGCAATAATTCTTCCCTCTTTATCAAGAAAGGTTATGCTAGGTTGCCTTGAAATTTGAATTGATTCAGTCTCTGGTAGATTTAAAAGTGACCAGGTTACAGCTAAACTCATAAGGAGTATTAACCAAATAAATATCAAAAAAAACCATTTAAAAACCTTCACAGGCCAATTTTTCCTATAATTTCTGAATAAGGCAAAGGTTTTTAGACATCGAGATTAGAAACTTTTCGTGCATTAGACTGAATAAAAACCTTTCTTTTTTCAACATCATCACCCATCAGCTCTTCAAATATTTCATCGGCTCTTTGAGCATCGTTAACATCAACCTTCAGTATTGATCTGTATTCAGGGTCAAGCGTTGTCTCCCATAATTGATCAGGATTCATTTCACCTAGACCTTTATATCTTTGAAAAGTTAGACCCTTCTTAGAGTGTTCAAATCCTTTTTGAAGTAAATCTCTCGGACTAAAAATATTAAAATTGTCATCATTAATCTCAAAAATTGAGCTATTTAAAAAATATTCTTGTAGGTGATCACTAAATTTCTTTAAATTCGAGTAGTTAAATTCATTAAAATCTTTAAAAAGTATTTCGAATTGCTCTTTAACTTTATTTTCTGTCTTATAAAAAATTATACTTTCTCCAGTTTTTACTTCGGCCGACCATATTTGAAGCTCAAAGTTTAATCTCTTTAGAAGATAATCAATTGTTTTGTTGGATTTTTCTTGATTATCAAAATTATCAGATTTAAATAGATTAGAAATTGTTGCTTGTTCTAAAAGAAAATAAAAACTGTCATTACCTCCTGCTAACTGACTTAATAATTTATCAAAACTAATTAATAAATTGAAGAGATTTGCTAAATCAGCTCCTTTAACAGTCACACCATTTTTTTGAATCAAAAATCCTTGCTCAATGACATCGTTAATAAGAAAATTATCTAATTCTTTATCATCTTTTAGATACAACTCCGTCTTACCTTTTTTAATTCTATAAAGAGGTGGTTGCGCTATATAGACATAACCTCCTTTAATTAAGTCTGGCATGTGTCTATAAAAGAATGTTAGTAAAAGTGTTCTTATATGAGATCCGTCGACATCTGCATCAGTCATAATAATTATTTTATGATATCTTAAATCCTCAAGATTAAAATCTGGTTTAAATCCTGTACCAAGTGCTTGAATTAGGGTTGCTATTTCTGCAGAACTTACTGCTTTGTCTGGTCTAGCTTTTTCAGTATTTAAGATCTTACCTTTTAAAGGTAAAACTGCCTGATTTTTTCTATCCCTAGCTTGCTTAGCCGAACCTCCAGCTGAATCACCCTCTACAATAAATAACTCGCAATTCTCAGCTGATTTATCCTGACAATCAGCAAGCTTTCCTGGCAATGAACTTATTTCAAAAGCTGAGTTTTTTCTAGAAACCTCCCTTGCTTTTCGTGCTGCCTCTCTTGCGGCGGCGGCTTCAAAAATTTTAGTAATTACTGCTTTTGATTCTTTTGGGTTTTCTTCGAACCAGTTAGTAAGGTTTTCTGCTACAATTGATTCAACCACTGGCCTTACTTCTGACGAGACTAACTTGTCCTTAGTTTGTGATGAAAATTTCGGATCAGGAACTTGTACTGATAAAATACAAGTCAAACCTTCCCTTGCGTCTTCGCCAGTCAAAGCAATCTTATCTTTTTTTGCAAAACCTGAATTATTTATTGCGGAGTTAACCGTCCTTGTTAAGGCTGAGCGGAAACCAGCCAAATGAGTTCCACCATCTCTTTGAGGTATGTTATTAGTAAAAACTAAACAGTGCTCGTAATAAGATTTATTCCATTGTAAAGCAAGCTCAAGATTAATATTTTCGACTGAGGCTTTAAAAAAAACAACATCTTTAATAATTGATTCTCTTGATTTATCTAAAAATGATACATACGCTTTTAATCCACCTCTAGAAGATAGTTCTGAAATCTTCTCTTGATCACCTCTTCCATCGATTAATTTGATATTAACTCCTGAGTTGAGATACGCAAGTTCTCGAAGTCGTGATTCAAGTTTATTAAAATCAAATTTTGTTAAGCTGAAAGTTTTTTTTGAAGGTAGAAAGGTGATTTCTGTCCCACTTTCTTGAGTGCTTCCAACTTCTTTGAGAGGAGATTCTGGGTTTCCATGTGAAAAATTAATACAATATTTTTTTCCTTCTCTACAAATTTTAAGATCAAGTTTTTCCGATAAAGCGTTTACAACTGAGACACCAACACCATGAAGACCACCAGAGACTTTGTATGAGTTTTGATCAAATTTTCCACCCGCGTGTAATTGAGTCATAATTACCTCTGCTGCTGAAACACCCTCTTCTTTATGAATATTTGTTGGAATTCCTCTCCCATTATCTATGACTGTCACCGAGTCATCTTTATTTAATCTAACTATAATTGAGTTACAAAACCCTGCTAGTGCTTCATCTATAGAGTTATCAACAACTTCATAAACCATGTGGTGAAGACCCGACCCATCGTCAGTATCACCAATATACATCCCAGGTCTTTTTCGAACAGCGTCCAAACCCTTAAGGACTTTGATAGACTCTGCATCATAATCTAAGTTGTTCTGATTAATATTTTTTGCTTCCAAGTTTGATACCTAATATTAATACCATTATACCTTATTAATATTAAGTTAAAACCTTTATTCATCAATATTTATCTTATGAATAATTGATTTGAAACTTTCTTTTTTCATAATCCAATCACCACTAACGTCAGTCAACCAAGTTTGAATTTTTAACTTATTAAGTTCATCCAAAACCCTAAGAACAAAGTTTTTATCAAGAAATGAAAATACATCATCCAATAAAAATATAACCTTTAAGTCTTTCTGATTCTTTAAAATTTTCATGAATGAAAAAATAATTAAAAAAATAATTACTTTTTGCTCTCCTGTAGAGTGATTTTTAGCTTCTCTATCATAATTTTCATTCAAAACAATCAAATCTGTTTTATTAGCACTAAAATTTGTTTTACCAGTCAAGATATCTTTTCTTCTATTTTCTTTAAGTTTTTTTAAAAAAAAATCCTCCACCTCAATAGCAGGCTTTTTCAAAAGAAGTGAATCTAACTCACCACTTAACCCTATTTTTAAAGAATGAAAAGGACGATCCAATTCACTTAGATTAAAATTTAGTTGTTTAATAAATTTTCTTCTAGCATCACAAATTATAATTCCAGTTGCAGCAAGTTTTCTCTCAACTAAACTGAGCCATTCCTCAGATGTTTCATTCCACTTTTTTAATATTTTAATTCTTTCACTTTTATATTTTTCGTACTGTAGGAGGAATTTTTTAAAAGAAAAATCAATAGAGCAAATCATCTGATCAATAAAACTTCTTCTTTCTTCTTTACTATTTTGGAAAAGAAATGTCATTCTAGGACTTATCCAGAAAATACTAAAATATTCATCAATCTTTTTATTTGTTTTTAAACCTTCCAGATTAATTATTTTTTTTAATCCATTTGCGTTTTTTTTTAGCCCTAAACCAATTTTCATTTTTTTATTATTAATATTACACAGTAAGTTTACTCCAAAAAGTTCAACAGGCCCTTTGAGATTACTATTGACAGTTTCTATTAAGTTTGTTTTTTTTATTCCGCTACTAGATGTAAGTAGTGATATAGATTCTAAAATATTAGTTTTTCCAGAGCCATTTTTTCCACATATTAAAATAATATTTTTTTTTAATTCTAGTTCAAGAAATTTATGGTTTCTATAGTTACTTAATATTAACTTTTCAATTCTTACATTAGAAAACATGAAAGAAATTATGATCTCATTTGCATAATCAAAAAAACGTTATTTTTAAATGAATCACTTTCGATAATTGTTGGAGCTGTTTTTTCAGAAAAATGAAATTTAACTTTGCCGCTTTTTATTATTCCTAAAACATCTAGAATGTATCTTGCGTTAAAATTAATTGAAATTTGAGATCCATTAAAATCTACATTTAAAGTTTCTGTTCCTATTGACTTGTCATTACCGAATGAGCTAACCGTGCAGCTCCCATTCAAAATTTGAAATTTAACGGTCCTTAATTTATCGTCAGAAATAGTCGAGACCCTATCTATTGTCTCACTAAAACTTTTACAATCAACTATCATTGTTTGGTTATTGTCTTTTGGTATTACACTTTCGTAATCAGGAAAAGATGCATTAATTAATTTTGAAATAAATTGAACGTTACCAAAAGTTAATTTAATTCTAGTTTTGGAAAAATTTATTTTGACATTATCATTATAGTCCTCTAAAAGTTTTGAAATCTCATAAACTGATTTTTTTGGAATAATTATACCATCAAATTTTTTATCTAATTTTCCTGAAACTGAACATTTAGAAAGTCTGTGTCCGTCCGTAGCCACAGCCAGAATAACTTCTCCATTTGTGTGTAGAAAAATACCATTCAGGTATTGTCTTGACTCATCTAATCCCATACAAAACTTAGAATTATTTATTAACATCCTTAAATCAGTTGCCCTTAATGTAATTTCAGCATCTAAATTTTCTGAATCCATGACTGGAAAATCTTCAATGGGTAAAGTTGGAAGAGAGAACTTTGATTTTCCAAAGAAAACAATTACAGAACCGCTTTTTTCATCTTGCTTCAAAGATATTTGAGATGATTCAGGTGCTTTCCTTATAATTTCAAAAAAAAGTTGTGATGGAATAGTAATTCCACCCGTTGTTGAAACGTTTGCTGTTAAACTTTCTGATAGCTCCAAAGCTAGATCAGTTGCCGTCAAACTCAAACCACCCTCTATAGCGTTAATTTTTAGGTTGGAAAGAATTGGAATAGTATTTCTTCTTTCAACAACACTCTGAAAGTGACTTAAACAATCGAGTAAAGTTTTTTTTGCAATTGAAAATTCCATAATTAATGTGGGCTTAAGATTCCAACATTCTTATTAGTAATTGAACGTCCTCATCAAAAGATGCATCTTTATTTCTAAGTTCTTCTACTTTTCTAACCGCGTGGATAACTGTTGTATGATCGCGGTTCCCAAACCTCCTCCCAATTTCAGGTAAAGATCTAGATGTGAGATTTTTTGATAAATACATTGCAACTTGCCTAGGTCTAGCAACTGTTCTTGACCTCCTAGCAGAGCTCATATCTGACATTTTTATATTAAAATGCTGGGAAACTTTTTTTTGAATCTCCTCTATGTTTACTTTTTTTTGTGAGGATTTAAGAAGATCTTTTAAAAGATCTTGAACCATATCTAAATTAATTTCACTACCAATCAATGAAGAAAATGCAGATAATCTATTTAGTGCTCCTTCCAGCTCTCTAACATTAGTTGTAATTTTATGAGCCAAAAATTCTAAAATATTTTCAGAAATTTTTGCCGTTAATTTTTCTGATTTAGCTTGAAGAATTCCAAGTCTTAACTCATAATTTAATGGGTGAATATCTGCAACCAAACCCCATCCTAATCTTGATCTCATTCTCTCTTCAATTCCCTCAAGATCTTGGGGTGACTTATCAGCAGAAATTATAAGCTGTTTATTTTGATCAATTAGAGCATTAAAAGTATGAAAAAATTCTTCTTGAGTAGAATCTTTACCTGAAATAAATTGAACATCATCAATCATTAGGACATCAACATTTCTAAATTGTTCTTTGAAGGCCACTGTGTTTTTAAACCTTAAGGCTTTAATAAAGTGATACATAAACTTTTCTGCAGACATATAGATCACTCTTCTTAATGGGTTTCTCTTTTTTATTTCATGAGCTATTGCATGCATTAAATGAGTTTTACCTAATCCAACTCCACCATATAGAAACAAAGGGTTAAAGGGGACATCTTTTGCTTCGGAAACTCTTCTAGCTGCAGCAAATGCTAATTCATTCGGTTTTCCTACAATAAAATTAGAAAAAGTAAATCTACTATCAAGATCCGAACTTATGGATTTAAAAACATCTTGATCTTTGCTAAAATTTTTTTCCTCAATTTTTTTTTGATTATGTTCTAAATTTTTCTTTGAGTCCTTTTCCGAATCTTTCTTAGAAACAATTATCTGAATATCATTTATCTTTAAATTTTCTACAAGCCAATAACTTTTTATAATATCTAAATACTGCTCAATAATCCTTGTTCTTATAAAATTACTTGAAACACTTAAAATTACTTTATGATCATCATAATCCTCAAAAACTAATACTTTTATCCAACTTTTGAATTGAGCATCTCCAATTTTTTGTCTGATTCTACCTCGAACTGTAACCCATTGTGCTTGTATTTCCACAAGGTTTTTATCTTGAGATTTCATGTTCATTATTAATTATCCTTGCTTCCATGGAAGATTATGAAATTTCCAACCATTTACCATACTTCTATGACCTAAGTTGTCGTGCGAACCTTCAAAACCCTCAGAACAATTAAAACAACTTTCATAACCTTGAGAGGTCAAAAATTCTGCTGCTGACCTTGATCTAGCACCTGATCTGCATAAAAATATGATTTTAGATTTTTTTTTTAGGTCCGACTCACTAATTTCTTGGAGGAATCTAGGGTTTTTTTCCATTGTTGGAAAAGTTTGCCATTCCACAAATATTACCTTTTTTCCTAAAGAATCCAGGTCAGGTACACCCACAAGGGACCATTCAGCGGAAGTTCGGCAATCAACTAAAAAACAGTCACTATTTTCTTTGATTTTGTCCCAAGTTTCACTAGGTGAAAGATCACCTGCATAATCTAGATCCATAAAAATTTCCTACAAAAGAGTTAAGATTAGCTAATAACAATATCTGAATCAACAGAAACAAAAAAAAATTTATTTTGGGCTAGATTTCAGCCTTTTAGACAACCTTGACACAATTCTAGATGCTGTATTTTTTTTTAAAAAGCCTTTTGTGGCAGCTCTAGAAATTTCAGCCTCTAATTTTAAAAAGTTTTCTTTAGAGTTAATCTTTTTCCCATTGGAATCTGTGGATTCAAAATTTTTAATTCCTGTCTTAATTCTAGAAAGCCTGAATTTATTGATATCTCCACGTTTTTGGTTTTGTGAAATTCTCTTTTTTGCCGATTTAATATTTGCCATAGTGAGGTTTTATACTGTTCTAATCATAATGGGTCAAGGTAATTTTAATTATTTTTTTGGTGAAATTGTAAAGACGACTTTAGTTTCTAAATTATCAACAAGATATTGAATTTCTAATATTTCATCTCCTCTCACGAAGGAATTTTTTTTATATAATTTCCATCCTAGATTTGGTAAAACTTTCTTGTAATAATTTTGAATTTCTAAGATCTCATACTCACCCATAATTTCTGAATACAAATATCTACCGTCAACCTTATCAAAAAGAATATAAGAGTCTTCAATACTTCTCATATCTTTAAAAATAGGAACATCTCCAAGTCCATTAACAAATTCTTCAGCCTTGGTCTGAAAAAATAAAAAGGATAAAATTATTGCTTTACAAAATAAATGCATTTTATTTTTGACATTTTTCGCAAAAAAACGTTGATCTTCCACTTTGTTTAATTTTCTTGATAACTATTCCTTTTAAACATCTCATACAATTTTTTTTATCTCTAGAATAAACTTTTAACTTATTTTTAAAGTAACCAATTTTTTCTTCAGAAACAATAAAGTTTTTAATAGTTGTTCCTCCAAAAGATATAGATTTTTTTAAAATCTTTTTTGTAGATTTAATTATACTTTCTATTTCGAAGTCATTCAGAGAGTTGACTTTTCGTAGAGGACTGACTCTTGCATCATAAAGAATTTCTGAACAATAAATATTTCCCAAGCCTGCGACAAAGGATTGGTTCATCAACAAACCTTTTAAATCGCCAGTTCTTTTTCTAACAGAATTGAAATAATTTAGATTAAAATTTCCACTCAAGGGTTCAACTCCCATATATTTTAAGTGTGATGAATTAAAAATTTCTTGATCAGAGTAAGTTTTAACAAATCCAAATTTTCTTATGTCATTATATATAAGAATTTTTTTTCCTAAAAAAAAGATCAAATGATCATGATTTTTTTTTTTCAATTTCTGACTTAATCTAAAATATCCTGTCATACCTAAATGAATTAATAAATTTAACTTAGAACTCTTAAATAAAAGTATTAAATATTTACCCCTTCTTAAAATTTTTGTTATTATCATATTTCGTAAACTTAAATTTAAATTTGAAGGGATTTTATATCTTAATTTTTCGTTGACTATTGAAACTTTTTGAATTTTTTTTCCAACGACATGAGATTCTAAAAAACATCTCACAACCTCTACCTCTGGTAACTCTGGCATGTCCGATAGTAACTTAAATAAAATAAAAAACACTAAAAAAAATATCAAAAAAAAATTTGTCAATCAGGTTTTTTCAAGTGTTTCAACAAAATATGACTTCATGAAT
The DNA here is from genome assembly GCA_002690875.1 of Rickettsiales bacterium. The sequence goes on along the minus strand of NZGH01000059.1, from coordinate 11,372 downwards.
GATTTAATGAGCTTTGGTTTACATAGAATTTGGAAAGACGAAGTAATATCTGTTTTAAAGATTTGCAAAGATTCTCTGATTCTTGACCTTGCATCAGGTTCTGGGGATATTTCAAAAAGAATAAAAGAAAAATATAATTGCAAATGTATAGCACTAGACGCAAATATGGAAATGCTGGAAATTGCAAAAAAAAAATTTGGTTCCATTTCACCTTTTCATATTTATGGTAGTGCAGAGAGCCTCCCTTTTAAAAACTCAATTTTTGACCATGTTGTTGTAAGTTTTGGTTTAAGAAATTTTAACGATATCTCAGAATCTCTGAAACAAATTCGAAGAGTGTTAAAAAAAGGGGGGACATTTATCTGCCTTGAATTCAGCGAAGCGAACAACCCTTTTTTTAGAAAAATTATAAAAGCTTATTTTAGAGCTATTCCTAAACTTGGTCTTCTGTTCGCAAATAATAAATTTGCTTACGACTACCTAATTGAAAGTATACTTAACTTTCCAAATCAAATTCAACTTACAAAAAAATTAACACGAGCAGGATTCAAAAACATTAAAGTAATTGATATTATTGGTGGTGTGGCTGCAATTCATATTTCAAAAAAACTATGAACTTTCTCAAAGATAAAAAAATTCTTCTAATTGTTACTGGAGGAATAGCTTGTTATAAAGCATTGGATCTAATAAGAAGGCTACAAGATAAAGGAAGTCATATTGAATGCGTTTTAACATCAAATGCACAAGAGTTTGTTAAGGTGATAACTTTTGAAAGTTTGCTAGGTAAAAAAGTTAAATCAAACTTGTTTACGTTAGATCAAGAAAAAAATATGAATCATATTAAACTCGCAAATGACGCTGAGATTATTTTAGTAGCGCCATGTACTGCGAACTTTATTTCAAAAATTTCTAATGGTGTAGCTGATGACCTAGCAACAAACATCATGCTTGCATCAAATAAACCTAAAGTGGTTGCACCTGCGATGAACACTAACATGTGGGAAAATAAAGCCGTAAAAAACAACATTAATACATTGAAAAAAATTGGCATATCCATCTTCTCCCCTCAGTCAGGAAAGCTTGCCTGCAGAACTGAAGGAAAGGGAAAGCTAATGGATGTTGATTTGATTGTAGATAATCTAAACCTTTTTTTCTCAGAAAAAAAGCTTAATGGAAGAAGTGCAATTGTTACGGCAGGACCATCAATTGAAAAAATTGATCCAATAAGATATATAGGTAACTTTTCATCAGGATTACAAGGGTATGAAATTGCAGAAACATTATCATTTTTTGGAGCTAAAACTGTTTTAATTAGTGGGCCTACTAAACTTTCACCCCCACCAAATGTTGAATTAATTTCAGTTGAGTCTAGTGACGAGTTCTTAAAAAAATCGATTGAAAAACTTCCAACGGATATCTACGTTTCCGTTGCAGCAATTTCAGATTGGAAGGCAAAAAAAATCTCAAAAAATAAGTTAAAAAAAAAATCAACTGACACTAGTTTTGACTTTAAACTAAGTAAAGATATCCTAAGATCTGTAAGTACTCACAAAAAAAGACCAAAACTTGTTATAGGTTTTTCAGCCGAAACAGAAAATTTGATTAGGAATTCAAAGAAAAAGTTTCAAATTAAACAATGTGATTGGATGATTGCTAACAAAGTTACTGAAAAAAACGGATTTAAATCAGATAAAAATAAAGTTTTTTTTATTGACAATAATAATATAGAGGAATGGAAAGTTATGACAAAAAAATTTGTTGCTATAAAACTAGTAAAAAAAATTGTTTCTTTTTTTAAAAACTATAAGTTATAAAATTATGAATAAAATCTTATTTAAGACTTTAGATAATGGAAAAGATCTATATAAGCTTCAAAAAGCTACATTAGGCAGTGCAGGGTTCGACTTAGTTGCGGCAATACTTGGTAAAGAATCACTCAAACCTAACGGAACTCTTCTAATTCCCTGTGGTTTTTCTCTGGAATTACCAAAAAGCTTTGAAGCTCAAGTAAGACCTAGATCAGGAATAGCACTAAAAAACCAGGTAACAGTTTTAAATTCTCCTGGAACAATTGACTCTGATTATAGAGGCGAGGTTGGGGTTATATTGATTAATCATGGTAAGACAAACTTTCATGTTGAAAGAGGAATGAGAATTGCTCAAATTGTTTTCCAAAAGCTTCCTGAAATAGAGATAATTGAATCAGAAACTCTTTCCAAAACAGATAGAGATAAAGGAGGTTTTGGTTCAACCGGTTTGGATTGAATAGAGGTAGTTTGTTCAAAATACAAAAAAGAATTATTTACGCGATTGAGGCTGTTTTAGATATTGCTCTAAATGCAGGAGTTAATCCAGTTCAAAATATAGCAATAGCAAAAAGACAAGGAATTCCAAAAAGATATTTAGAACAAACCCTTCAGATTTTAGTAAAAAATAATATTTTAGTAGCTTCTAGGGGACCTAGAGGTGGATATCGTTTAGCAAAAGAAAGAAGAAAAATTAAAATTTTGGACATTATAAAGTCTGTAACTAGAGAAAAAGAGGCAGTTGACTTATACAAGTCGAATATTTCCAAAATAATTATCCAGCCTATGATCTGTAAGTTTTTAGAAGAATCTATGGTCTATCTAGAAAAAATTTCAGTTGAGGATGTTTACAACCAATACAAACAAAAACATAAAGATAATTCCAATAAGAAAGTAGACTTTGTCATTTAAAAATAAAAAAGTTTTTGATTCAATTGACCAAACTATTGGAAACACTCCAATGGTTAGGCTTAAAAATCTAAAAAAAAAATTTAAATTAAACGGCGAAATAATTGCTAAATTAGAGTTTTTTAACCCACTCGGATCAGTAAAAGATAGAATTGGACTAGCAATGATTAATCAAGCTGAAAGAGAAAAAAAAATAAATTCGAAGACAACAATAATTGAACCTACCTCAGGAAATACTGGGATAGCACTAGCATTTGTATGCGCAACAAGAGGCTATAAACTAATTCTGACAATGCCTTCAAGTATGTCTTTAGAAAGAAGAAAAATGCTTAATTTTTTTGGAGCCAAAATTATTCTTACTCCAAAAGAAATGGGAATGTTTGGTGCAATTGACAAAGCAAAGCAAATCAACAAAAATACTCCTAATAGCATAATTCTTGACCAATTTTCAAATAAAGCTAATCCGTCCGTTCACTATCATACAACTGCAAAAGAAATATGGAGTGGTCTTGATGGTAAAATTGATAATTTAATATCTGGTGTAGGTACAGGAGGGACGATTTCTGGAGTTGGTGCTTTCTTGAAAGAAAAGAATAAGAATATAAAAATTATTGCTGTAGAACCAGAAGATTCAGCTGTGATTAGCGGAAGGGAAGCTGGGTCACATTCAATTCAAGGAATAGGTGCTGGCTTCATTCCAAAAAATTTAGATATAGGTGTTATTGACGAGACACTTTCAATAAGCAATAACTCGGCTTTTTTTTTTTCAAGAGAATTAGCTAAGTGCGAGGGAATTCCTGGTGGTATATCAACTGGTGCAGCTATTGCTGCTGCAATTGAAATTCATGAGAAAAAAGAAATGAGAAACCTTTGTAGTGTAATAATCGTTCCATCATTCGCTGAACGATACTTATCAACTGAACTTTTCAATGAGTCTTGATGCCTAAACTTACAGATAAGCAAACTGAAAAATACTCTCGTCAAATTATTATTGAAAAGATCGGTATTAGTGGTCAAAAAAAAATTTTAAATTCATCTATTTGTATAGTTGGTTGTGGTGGTTTGGGCTCTTCAGCTGCTCAATATCTTTCAATGACTGGAATTGGAAATATAATGTTAATAGACGATGACTTTATTAATCTTAGTAATTTAAACAGGCAAACTCTATTTTTTGAAAAGGATATTGGTAAATATAAAGTTGAAATACTCAAAAAAAATCTAAAAGAAATCAATCCTGAAGCAAAAATTAAAGTTAGCAAAAAGAAAATTAACAAAAAAAATATACACAGTTATTTGTCAGCTTACAAAATCATTTTAGATTGTACAGATAATTTCCAGTCGAGATATATAATAAATGAGTATTGTTTTAAAAAAAAAAAAATACTGGTAAGTGCAGCACTTCAAAATTTTGATCTACAGGCATCTGTTTTCTCATCATGGAAAAGAGGAGAATATCCATGTTATAACTGCATATTCCCAAAAAATCGAAATATTACAAATCAGAGTTGTGACGAGCAGGGGATTTCAGCACCAGTTGCTGGTTTTGGTGGAGTGTTGCAGGCTATGTTAACTATTAGATTAATAATTTCTTCATCTCAAAGAATTTTTCAAGAACTTATTTTATTTGATACATTCGAAAGAAACTTCCAAAAAATTAAGATAAAAAGAAACCCTAGTTGTAAAATTTGTAAGAGATAAATCAATCTCTTGTTTTTGCAACTAAGTCAGGTGGAACTTTTCCTTTAACAAAAAATAAAATATTTTTGAGTACCCTTTCACCCATAGCTTCACGACTTTCGCTTGTTGCAGAACTAATATGAGGAAGTAAAACAACATTATCTGATTCAAAAAGTTTTTGGGTAATTTGCGGTTCATGTTCAAATACATCAAGTCCAGCACCACCGAGTTTTCTGCTAAAAAGAAGTTTAGATAACGATTCCTCATCGATAATCTCCCCTCTAGATGTATTAATGACAATGCAACTTTTTTTTAATAGCCTCAGTCTTCTTTTTGATAATAAATGAAAAGTTTCAGGGGTATAAGGACAATGAATTGATAGCACGTCTATATGCGTAAGCATTTTATCTAAATCGTTCCAATAATTTGCACCATATAGTTTTTCTATTGTTTTATTTAACTTTTGTCTATTATGATAATGAATTTCCATACCCATAACTTTTAACCTTTTTGCAACAGCTAATCCAATTCTTCCCATACCTATAATACCTAGTTTTTTTCCCAAAACTCTCTCTCCTAGAGTTTCACTTGGTCCCCAACCACTCCATTCTCCTTTTATTATTTTTTCTCTTGCAACTAAGATCTTTCTGCAAATCATAAGAAGCATTGTTAAAACAACATCAGCTGTATCATCTGTAAGTACATCTGGCGTATTTGTTACTTTTATTTTTCTCTCATTAGCTGTAATTAAATCTAAATTATCTACGCCATTCCCAAAGTTGGATATTAACTTAAGTTTTTTTCCTGCTTTTATAATTGAAGCGTCAATTGTATCCGAAATACAAGGAATCAAAATGTCTATATTTTCAATTTTTTTTTTTAAATCTTTATAGGAATATTTTTTGTCTTTTTTATTAGAAATGACTGAAAAATTTTCTTCTAGCTTTCTTTCTATTTTTTCTGGTAATTTTCTAGTTATGAGAACTTTTATGTTTTTAAAACTCTTGATCATTTTCTTTAGTCTATCAAGTATAGCATTTAATGAGGCTGATGCTTCGAAAAAAAATAAATATTTAACTACTCGTTACAACGAAGTAAATGTTCGTAATGGTCCTGGACTCAATAACCTTGTACTTTTTAAGATTCTCAAGAAAGGGTATCCATTACTTGTAATTGAAAAATTTGAAAACTGGTATCGTATTATTGATTTCAATGACAACAAAGGTTGGATATCCAAAACTCAACTTTCAAATGATTCTTATGTAATAATTACAAGTAATTCGGAAAAAATTTTAAAATTTCCTAACCATAATTCAAAAGTAGTAGCACTTACAAAAATGAATTTTATTTTAAAATTAGAAAAATGTAGAAAGAAGTGGTGTAAAGTAGCTAGTAATAAAATTAAAGGTTGGGTCCCAAAAAAAAGTTTATGGGGTGTTGACTAATCAACTAAATATCAAAGTCTTTTTTTAATTCACCTTTGACTTCCAAAGATAACTCACTAAAGTGCTTGTAATTTTTGTGGTTAAAACCTAACAATACGATACTTTCATCTTTAACAAACTCCTTAATAAGATCCTCATTAAAGTCAAAGTGTAAGAAATGAACTGAAGATGCCTTGCCTTCTTCACTCGTTCTATCTGTGTCTTGTTCTGGTCTTGACATAATTTTCTGTTCGCCTATCTGAATGAAAGTTTTTTCTTCAATACCACCAACCGAATGTAAAAATTCTTTTCTTTTAAATTCATTATTAATTTCAAACATTAAGGTTGCAACAAGTTCTTTTCCTTTTGGAACTAAAGGGTTATATGCTTTTAACTCATCTTTCATCTGCTCAATTCCACCTCTTTCAATAAAGAGCATTTCTTGCACTTGATAAATCATAGTATCATAGCACTCAAAATAAAAGGTGGCGTAGGGTCCCACTGGTATTCTTCTGAACTTTTTAATTTCAGAGATTTCTTTTTTTATCTTTGATCTTTCACTTATGTATTTATCAATATTAATGACATCATCTTCTTTAATATTAAATTTTTTCATTATGTCTCCTTTTGCTTTATTTCCATAGACTTAGCCAGAATTTCCAATGGGTGCGATAATACTTTTACATTCTTAGAGGTGTCAATCTTATTCACACCTTGCTGGATATGAGTTCCTGCAAGAGGGCATTCAGAAACAACAAACTCATTTTCAAATTGTATTACTTTACGTGCTACAGGCTTACCTACTTTGATTGCCATTTTAAAGTTATTTTTCTTTATACCCCATGAACCTCCGTGACCTGAACATCTTTCAATTACATCTACTTTTAGTTGAGGTATAAGCCTTAATAATTCCGTGGCCTTTTGCCCAATATTTTGAGCTCGTGAGTGACACGAAATATGCAAAGAGACATTGTTTTCCTTATCTACTGGTTTTAGAAGATGTTTATTTTTATCAGTAATATTTTCAACAAGATACTCGCAAATATCCTTCGTTTTTTTTGACAACCTTTTAACATCATCATTTTTTGGTAAGAGCAATGGCCATTCAAACTTAAGCATTAATGTGCATGAAGGAACGATTGATAAAACTGTATAACCTTCATTGATAAATTTTTTAAGTTTTGAGCTCATTTCAGATGCCTTTTGAGACACCGACTGAATATCTCCCCCTTCAAGTTGAGGCATTCCGCAACATCCATTGTAAAAAAATTCATTATGAATCTCTAATCTATCTAATATTTTTTTTGCCAAAAGTCCTAAATCAGGGTTGTTATAGTTTATGAAACACGTTGGAAAAATAACTACCTTTTCCTCATTTTTTTTTTCACCTATTTTTGTTGAATCAACTTGATCAATTAACGTTTTCTTATAAAATTTTGGTAATTCTGCTTCTTTATCTATTTTGAGAAGCATTTCCATGATTGGTCTAGTGATTTTATTTGACGTTTTTGTGGACCAATTTGCTAAGTTAGAGAATTTAGAAAAGAATTTTCCATTTCTATCTGTTTTTGTTAGTTGATCATCAACTATTTTATTTTTTCCCTTTTTTCTTTCAGCAACTCTATATCGTAACATCAAATGTGGAAAATCAATATTAAATTCATGAGGAGGTACGTATGGACATTTCGTTAGAAAACACATATCACATAACGTGCATGCATCAACTACGTCTTTGAATTTATCACTTGAAACCGTATCCAATTCGCCAGACTTTGACTCATCAATATAGTCAAAAAGTTTTGGGAAACTTTCACAAAGATTAAAACATCTTCTACATCCATGACAAATGTCAAATACTCGCCTAAGTTCATCGTCTAATAGTTTTTCATCAACGAAGTTGGGGTTATTCCAATCGATAGCGTGTCTTACAGGTGCGCCTAAGCTGCCTTCTTTTGTTGACATAATTAAAAAATATTAGGGGAGGTTATAACTCCCCTAAATACCTATTACATGTCGTCTAATGTTCTTTGGAACTTGCCTGCATGAGATTTCTCTGCTTTAGCAAGCGTTTCAAACCAATCAGCGATCTCATCAAAACCCTCGTCTCTAGCTGTCTTCGCCATACCAGGATACATGTCTGTGTATTCATGTGTTTCGCCAGCAATTGCTGCTTTAAGGTTTTCTGATGTTGAGCCAATAGGCTCACCAGTTGCAGGGTCACCAACTTCTTCTAAGAACTCAAGATGACCATGAGCGTGACCTGTCTCACCTTCAGCTGTGGATCTGAAAACAGCAGCTACATCGTTATGACCTTCAACATCTGCTTTTTGAGCAAAATATAAATATCTTCTGTTTGCTTGAGATTCCCCAGCAAATGCTGCTTTTAAGTTTTCTTCAGTTTTACTTCCTTTAAGTGACATAATTAATCTCCCATTAAAAATTATCAATTTAATATAATATAAGAAAAAAAATTTATCAAGATTAAATTAGAATTATTCTAATTTAAGATAATGATTATCAATATCAATCCGATATATTTACAACTACCTCAACCGATTCCAATTTTTTCCCTTTTGGTATTTTTGGTAGATTTGAAATTTCAACATCTGAAGATTTAATATCACTAATTTTTTCTGAATTTTTACAAAAAAAATGGTGATGTTCCTGAGTGTTTGTATCAAAATAAACTTTATCACTAGATATCCTAACGGATTTTAAAATGTGATGTTTTGTAAATTGGTTAAGACAATTATATATTGTCGCTAGAGAAATATTGTATTTATTTTTATTAACCTCTTTATGAACGTCTTCAGCTGTAAAATGATGGTCTCCATTTTTAAAAAGAATTTCGATTAACCGAACTCTTTGATTAGTAACTTTAAGTGGTGAGTTTTTTAAAATACTTAATGCCTTTAAAATGTGTGCGTTCTTTTTCATAGTCGTAATATAAATGAAATACTTAAAAATTACAATCCCTTCATAATTCTGTCAATTAGTTGATTGACTTTGGGAACAAACCCACCTTTGTAAAAGGGGTCCATCGCAAACCTATAAACGGAATGACCAGCAAACATTAACTCGTTTTCAAGGCTTGAGAGACCGTGACTAATTTTCTGGAGGGTTTTTTGTATACAAAAAGANCTTGGATCAGCTTTTTTACCAGTTGNTCCTNCCTCTTCCTGAGACCAATTACTAAATAAACATTGAGATAAGCAACCCATACAATCAATTTGATCCTTTACAATCTGACTTGCTTTTTTGATAGTAACCCATATTAATGTATTATTAGGGGTAGTCATAGGTTTTGAGAAGCCCTTTTTAATCCACTCTACAATTCTAGGTTTATCACAATTTTTAACATAAAAAGTTCGTTTTCTTGGTCCAATTTCAATTTTTTCATTAAACTCGTTTGTCTGTTCCTTGAGAAAAGGGGTTTGTCTTTGTGATCTCTCTTCAAGTTCAACCAAAAACTTATTTCTTACAGCTGAAGAATAAAATCCCGTTGGACTAAATTTGTGAAGACTTACTTCACCCTTTTTAATTGTCATAAGTTTTTTTTTCCATGCCTCCGGTATTGGGCTTTCTTTTGTTAACAGCGGTCTTGTCCCAAATTGGAAGGCAATTTTTCCTATTTCATCATTGTCAATCCAATCCTCCCACTCAGACAAATTCCAAACTCCTCCAGCCATTATGATTGGTGTCTCTTGTAGTTTAAATTCATTCATTAAACTACGAAGGTCTCTTACTCGGTTGTAAGGTGGTTGAGGTTTTAAGGGATCTTCACTATTTGACAATCCATTATGACCTCCAGCTAACCAAGGATCTTCATAAACCACACCTCCAAGGAATTCTGAAGTTTTTCTATAAGACCTTTTCCACAAAGCATTAAAAGCCCTAGCAGAGGAAACAATAGGATAATAAAAAATACCGTAGTTTGCAGCTATTTCTGATAACTTATAAGGCATTCCTGCACCACATGTTACTCCATCAATTATATCACTTGCTTCTTCCAGTGTTCTTGTTAATATTTCTTCAGCAGCAGCCATTTCCCATAATATATTAATATGGATTGGAGCTTTTTCTCCTGCTATATCTCTTGCAATTCTAGCTTGCTCGATAGCTCCTGAAACTGAAAAATCAATTAACTCTCTGTGTCTACTTGACCTAGTTTTTCCTTTATAAATTTGAGGAATCAAATTTCCATTTCTATCATAAGAATCAGCATTAACTCCAGAAAATGTTCCGACACCACCTGCCTTAGCCCACGCACCGGAACTTTCTCCACTACTTATTGCTATACCCTTACCCCCTTCTATTAGTGGGAGAGTTTCTTTTCCTGACAGAACAATAGAGTCTATTTTTTTCATATTAAACTTCTTTAATACTTAACTTTACCTTACCTCTATCATCAACACCAATAACTTTTACCTTAACCACATCACCTTCATTTACAACATCAGTTGTTTTTTCTACCCTTTCATCCTTGAGTTGACTAATATGGACTAAGCCATCCTTAGATCCTAAAAAATTAACGAAGGCACCAAAGTCCGTTGTCTTTACTACTTTTCCCTCATAAATTTTACCAATTTCTGGTTCTGCTACTATGTCATTTATCATTTCTCTAGCTACTTCACCGTCTTTTGATGTTGAAGCAAATATTGAAATAAGTCCATGATCATCAATTTCCACCTTTGCACTAGATTTTTCACATATATCTTTGATAACCTTACCACCGGAACCAATAACTTCTCTAATTTTAGACTTATCAATTTTTATGTTAATAATTTTAGGAGCACTTGGCTTAGTTCCATCTCTAGCTTTATCTATAACTTTATTCATTTCTTTTAATATATGTTTCCTAGCCACTAAAGCTTTGGACAAAGCTTCATTCATTATTTCTTGAGTGATACCATCAACTTTTATATCCATCTGGAGAGCCGTTATACCCTCGTTAGTGCCTGCGACCTTAAAATCCATATCGCCGAGATGATCTTCATCTCCAAGGATATCAGTTAAAACTACAAATTTTTCCTTTTCTTTTATTAATCCCATAGCCACGCCAGCAACTGGTTTCTTGATCGGAACACCAGCATCCATTAAAGACAAGGATGTGCCACAAACTGTTGCCATTGAGGATGAACCATTAGATTCGGTTATTTCTGATACAACTCTTAGTGTGTAAGGAAAATCATCAACTTCTCTGAGCACCGGGTTAATTGAACGCCATGCAAGCTTTCCATGTCCAACTTCCCTTCTGCCAGTAGAACCAATTCTTCCGACTTCATTTACTGAGAAAGGAGGAAAATTATAGTGAAGAAGAAATTTTTCCTTAAGGTCACCGTCTAAAGTGTCAAGCATCTGCTCATCAGAACTTGTCCCTAGAGTAGTGGTAACTATTGCCTGAGTTTCTCCCCTAGTAAACAAAGCACTTCCATGTACATTATCTAAAATATCAACTTTTACATCAATATCTCTCACAGTATCTAAGTCTCTTCCATCAATCCTTTTCTCTGTTTTCAAAATTGACCCTCTAACAATCTCTTTTTCAATATTTTTA
>NZGH01000058.1 GCA_002690875.1 Rickettsiales bacterium | reverse complement strand
AACCTCTTTGATGCAGATACTATTTGTATCTATTACTTCTACTGTTATGCATGCGTATATAAATCAAACTGTTGACATAATTTTATCTGGACTATTGTTATTGGGGGGAGTTTTAGGAGTACAGATGGGAGCTTTTGTTGTACAAAAAATTTCTGGCGAAGTACTTAGAATGCTTTTGGGTATTATAATTTTTTGTTTATGTCTATTTTTAATTTCTGAATTAGTAATAGACCCAAGGTACATTTTTATATTGGATTTACTACAATGAAGGTTTTTTTAATTTTTTATTTGATATATTTCGCTGCCGCATATCAAGCAAATTCAAAAAAACTTATTATAGCAGATATATCTGACAATAAAATTAATATCGATGTAGGTTTTAAAGGTACAAAACTTTTATTTTTTGGAGTTATCGATGAGGAAGGTGATGTAGTTGTATCAGTCACCGGCCCAAGAAAAATAGTTAAAGTAAGAAGAAAAGAAAAAAAAATGGGTATATGGCTTAATACTGAAACTACGGTTTTTTTTGATGTTCCCTCTTATTATTATGTAGCATCGACTAGACCCTTAAAAGAACTAAGAGCAGAAAGTATATTACAAATCAATCAAGTTGGAATAGAAAATATAAGATTTGCTGGAGGAGAGGAGCAAGAAGAAAGAAGTATTTGGGTGAATGGAATAGTAAAAAGTATGATTGAAGCCGGAAGATATAATCCAGAACAAGGAGTAATTGAAATATCTGACAAGAGACTGTTTAAAACTGAACTGAATTTTTCTGCTGAGCTTGTTGATGGACAATATTTAGTTGATACTTTATTGTTGAAAGAGGGTAACGTTATTGCTGCCAGAAGATCTTTTATAAATGTGTCTAAGTCAGGATATGGTGAAAAAATTTATAAAATGGCTAATAATAATAGATTGCTTTATGGTCTAACTGCTNTTTTTTTTGCAATTATTTTTGGATTTATTATTCATGAAACAACCAGGAGATTAAATGCCTAAAAAAATAAACTCTACAAATCTAAAAGAATATCTTCTGGTCTATGTTGATGAGTCTGAAGAATTTTTAGAGGCAATGAAGTATGCTTGTGAATTGGCACGAACTGAAAGTTTGGGAATAATGTTATTATATATTGTACAAGATGAAAACTTTAGACATTGGAAAGGAGTAGAGAATATTATGAGAGAAGAACAAAAGAATGAGGCCAAAGAAGTATTAGGAAAATATATTAAATATATTAAAGATAATTATAAACTTCATGTAAAATCATATATAAAGACCGGAGACAAGTTAGATGTTTTAATAAAAGCTTTAAATGGCAAAAGGCCAAAAATAAAAAATTTAGTTTTAGGGCTAGCTATGGATAAAATAGAAAATAATAAAGTTATATCTTCTTTAACAGGAATTTTAAGAAAAAAATTAACATTGCCAATAATCATAGTTCCTGGTAAAATTAAATAATGTTTATCAATGTTGAAGAAACCCCAAACCCAAATACATTTAAATTTATTCCTGAAAAAAATATAAGAGTAGAAAAGTCTTACATTTTTAAAAAGACGGATGATTTTAAAAATAATGAATTTTTAAAAAATATATTCGGCATAGATGGAGTAGAAAGTATTTTGGTTGACTCTGATTTCATATCAGTAACTAAAGATAACACCTCATCATGGGACGTTTTGCGTACAATATTGACTAGTAAAATCGGAGTTTTTTTAGAAAAAAGTAATTATGTGATAGATTTAAATTTAGATAACAACAAGGTAATTGATGATAAAAAGCCATTATCTAATTTAGAAAAAAGTATAATTGAACTTCTAGAAACAAGAGTTAAACCTGTAGTTGCAAGTCACGGCGGAGAAATTTCTTTTAATAGTTTTAAAAATGGGATTGTTTATCTCGAGTTAAAAGGCAGTTGTGCCGGATGTCCATCATCAACTGCTACTTTAAAGATGGGAATAGAAAATATGCTTAAACATTATCATAAAGATATTAAAGAAGTAGTGGAAGTCAGTTAAAACTTAGAATTAAAAAAATTTTTTATTAGGGGATAATTAGAAGCATTAAATAATTGATAATGCCACCATTCTTTATGATAAAAATCAAATCCTGCTAAAGTCATTATTGATAATAACAGCCTTCTGTTTAGCTTTACCTCTTTGCTTATGTCTTTAGAAAGGTGATAAGCATTTTTTGTAAAGTCATCAAATTTTGTTCCCATGTCTAATTCAAAACCCTTAGAGTCTATTAAGGTTAAATCAATTGCAATGCCTCTAGTATGAGGAGATCCTTTTATAGGACTAGAAAGAAAGTTTGGATTTGGATNAAAGTCCCATAAAGCTTCTTGAACATATGATGGTCTGTAAGCATCAAATATTTTAAANNAATAACCTAAGTCTGAAGCAATATCAATTGCATCAAGTAATTTTTCAGCTGCCTCTTTTAANAAAAAACATCGATTTTCAATAAAAATTTTCTTGCCCAAAATATTATCTTTAGAAGCGTACTTTAAATCTAAAGTGACATTAAATGTATTTTTTTTAATTTCTATTAGTTTCATATCATATTAGTATACAATTATTTTTATGAAAAAGTCATTCCTATCTATTGAAACTTCGTTAAATAGAATTTTTTTAGTTTTATATTTTAATGAAAGTTTAATATCAAATAGTAAAGTTTTAGAAAACAGTATTGAAGTTGAGATTAATAAAATGTTTAATGACATTTTAAAACGAGCAGCAATTAATTTTTTTGACCTTGATTATATTATGATCTCCTTGGGTCCTGGATCTTACACAGGAACAAGGGTAGGGTTAGCAGCAGCAAAAGCTATTTCAGTATCCATCAATAAGCCAGTTTTTGGTTACACAAATTTTAATGCTATATTTAATCAAGGAGTTTTAGATAGTCTAATAAGAATAAACTCTAAAATAGGCGTTTTAATTAAAGCTAGTAAATACGACGTTTACTATCAAGAAATTAATAATAATATGTTCTCTAAATATCAAGTATTAAGNATTAATGATTTAAACAGCAAGCACTTAATGTGTGAAAGTTTTTTAGGAAACTATAGCAAGATAGGTGAGCTTAAAAATTATAGTTTTTGTCTTCCTAAAAAAGAATCTATTTTAAATATTTTTTTTCAATATCTTGAAAACAAAAATAATGAAAAATATACGAATTTAGAACCCTTGTATATTAAAGGGCATTATGCAGAAAAGAAATAATATCAAAGATGACTCTCTGTATGAATATTATAGTGAGATAGAAGATGATTATGAAAAGAAATGGAAAAAAAAAGATTTCAATTCATTCATTTCAAATCAACATAATATATTTATTTTATCTCAACCAGAACCAGTAGGTTTTATAAAAGCAAGAATCATCAAAGATGAAATAGAAATTATCTCAATATTAATTGATAAAAATTTTAGAAAAAAAGGCATAGGCAAAGGCTTACTTAATGATTTATTAAGTCTTGCAAATAAAAAAAAAATTCAGCATATTTTTTTAGAAGTCTCTGTTGAAAACAAAGTAGCAATAAATTTGTACAAAAAATTTAATTTTATAAAGATTGGTGAAAGGAAAGATTATTATAATCTTAACGGAAGAAATATAAATGCTAATATTATGAGGTTAGTCTTGTTTTGATATATCTAAACTAAAAACATCTTCATTTATTTTTGTTTTACTGTCTATCTTGTAGCCTAACTCNTTTAAACTAGATGGNAANCCATCTAAAGATTCGCCTTTTTTGATATAAACATTTAGATATTGATTAGAAGTTAGCTTTTCCAATGCAATTTTCGTTTTTACAAAAGTGATAGGACATTTATCATTCGTTACATCTAATAATATTTTTTCTTTCTTTTTCATAATCATACTGTAAAATGTATAATATATTAAAATGAAAAAAAGTAAAAATACAATATCTAGAATAGAAAAACTTTGTGTCGTAAATGGAGTTAAGTTTACTCACCAAAGAAGAATAATAGCAGATGTTATTTCTAGCTCTAATGATCATCCAGATGCTAATGATGTATATTTAAGGTCTAATAAGATTGACCCTAGAATTAGTTTAGCTACTGTATATAGGACTATTAAACTTTTTGAAGAACACAACGTGCTAAATAGAATAGAGTTGGGCGGTAAAAGAGCTAGATATGAGGAATTGAATGAGGATGAACATCATGATCATTTAATAGATATCGATAGTGGAGAAATTATAGAGTTCGTTAATGAAGATATAGAAAAGCTTCAAGTGCAAGTTGCAAAAAAACTTGGTTATAGATTAGTAGATCATAGAATGGAGCTTTTTGGAAAGAAAATTTCTAAGTAGAGTTAGATGGCAATAGCAGAAGATTACAATTTAGAAGCTCTAAANATAACGTCTGGAAGTTTAGAAGTTAGATTAGCAGAAAATAGTTTAGAAATTGATGCAGCGCAAGCACTAAGATACAGAGTTTTTTTTGAAGAAATGCAAGCTAAACCATCAATTGAACAAAAAATGTCTAAAAGAGATATAGATGAATTTGATCACTACTTTGATCATATTTTAGTAGTAGATCATAAAAAGGCAGGAAAGATATATGATAAAGTGGTGGGAACTTATAGGCTAAATAGAGGAAANTATAAAGANAAAAAAAGCTTTTTTTATACTTCAGGCGAGTATGACCTATCAAAGTTAATAAATCTTAATGGAGATATTTTAGAACTAGGAAGAAGTTGTGTGGATGAAAAATACCGTAATGGTAAAACTATGCAGTTACTTTGGGCTTTTATTGCACAGTATGTAACTCAATATAATATCGAAATCATGTTTGGTTGTGCGTCCTTTCCAGGAATACATGTTGAAAAACATAAATCAGCATTAGCTTACCTCCATAAAAAATACCTTGCTCCAATCAATATTAGGCCAGTGGCAGTCAAAAGCAGATATATTAAAATGAAGGATGATCATTTGATTAATGATAGTAATTTTAAAAAATTTCTCTCATCTATACCACCTCTTATAAAAGGNTATATNCGTTTAGGAGCTTTTGTTGGAGATGGCGCTGTAATAGATTATGATTTTAACACTATAGATGTGTGCATAGTTTTACCAACTAAAAAAGTTGCTTCTAGATATATGGATCACTTTGATAGAAAGTAATTTTGAGATAATTCTTGTTTTCATTAATAAAAGTTTTTTTAATTTTTTTAATAATTTTTGCACTCACCCCAATACAGTATATATTAGTTAAAATTAAATTGAGGTATAGGATTTATATTCCCATAATATTTCATAAAATCTTATTAAGAATATTAGGTATTAAGGTAAAGCTAATAGGACAAAAAATTTCTAAGAGACCATTAATACTAGCTGGAAATCATACTTCTTACATAGATATAATAATCTTAGGGTCAATTATGCCTATTTGTTTTATAGCGAAAAATGAAATAAAATCATGGTTTTTATTTGGTTTTTTGGCAAAACTACAAAATACTATTTTTATAAAAAGAAAAAACATTAAAACCTTAGAGAGTATCAAAAATATAAATAAAGATTTAGACTCTGAAAGTGCCATAGTTTTATTTCCTGAAGGAACAACAAATTCTGGAAAAAAAGTTTTAAATTTTAAAAGTAGCTTATTTAACTTATTTGAGAACAATAATACATTAAGATTGCAAAATTTTTCGCTTTGTTATACACATGTTAATAATATGCCTATAGATAACAGAACAAGACCTCAAATATCATGGTATGGAGATATGAATATAATAACACACTTGTTGAATTTTCTTAAACTTAGTAGTGTCAATGCGACAGTTGTTTTGCATCCCGCCATGTCTATAAAGGGGCTAGACAGAAAAGCTATTTCTATGTCATCTATTAAACAAGTTAAAGAAGGAATAGTTTTAGCTTTTAAAAATGTATAACTTAATACTATAAGAATCTTATATTGAAAAAATCTATTTATATTAAAACATTTGGCTGTCAAATGAATAGCTATGATAGTGATCGTATATTAGAAAGTGTGCATAGTACGCACAAACAAGTTAAATCACCTGAAAGTGCTGATATAATAGTTTTTAACACATGTCATATAAGAGAAAAAGCTGCTGAAAAAATTTATTCTGAATTAGGGAAAATAAAAGAAATCAAGAAAAATAATATTGATACTAAATTAATTATAACAGGCTGTGTTGCACAAGCTGAAGGAAAAGCAATGATTAGTAGACAACCTATTATTGATGCAGTTATAGGACCACAAATGTATCATAAGTTCAATAAAGTTATAGAAGAAATTAAAAATAAAAGAGTATTGGAACTAGATTTCGAAAGTCATGATAAATTTAAATTTCTTAAAAAAAAAAGAAGTATATTTTATAGTTCAGCATACGTTACTGTTCAAGAAGGTTGTGATAAATTTTGTAGTTTTTGCGTAGTTCCTTTTACAAGAGGAGCCGAAGCATCTAGAAAATCTTATCATGTATTTGATGAAGTAAATTATTTAGTTAAAAATGGATGTAAGGAAGTAATATTATTAGGTCAAAATGTTAACGCTTATCATGGAGTTAATAGGGACAATAAAGAGGTAAATTTAGCAAAATTAATAACTTCTTTAGAAAAAATAAAAGAATTAAAAAGAATTAGTTACACCACTTCACATCCTATAGACATGCATGAAGAGTTATTTGAATTACATGGGTATAGTAACAAGTTAAACCCATACATTCATTTGCCTGTCCAGTCAGGCTCTGATAAAATATTAAAGTTAATGAACAGAAAATATACAATAAAATTATATTTACAAATTATTGATAGATTAAGGAAAAACTGTTCTGATATAGCTTTTTCATCAGACTTCATAGTGGGCTATCCAGAGGAAACTAGAAAAGATTTTCAGGATACAATAAATTTAGTCAAAGAGGTAAATTTTGCTCAAGCCTATTCTTTTAAATATAGCAGTAGAGTAGGAACAAAATCTGCTAGAAGTAATATAGAAGACATTAGTAATCAAGAAAAAAATGATAGACTTCAGGAATTACAAGAGTTACTAAACTCTCAACAAAAAAAATTTAACACTAATTTTATTTCTAAAAATGTAGAGGTATTGGTAAAGGGTAGAGGAAAAAAACCTAATCAGTTCAGAGGTACAACAAAATGGATGCAAGTAGTTAACTTTGAACTTTCTAGAGAAGTTAAAAATATTGAGAATATAAAAATTATTAAGGCAAATAACAATAGTTTGCTGGGAGAAGTTTTATAGTAGTTGCAAAACAAAAACAAGTTATCTTTGATGTGAACGATAATAAAATAGCTGCTTTAATTTTTGGTGAAGGTGATAAAAATATAAAGCATATTGAAAAGTTACTGGATTTAAGTATTAATGCTAGGGGAAATATTTTATGTATAACAGGCGAAAATGCACATAAAGCAAAAAATATAATAGAAAGTCTTATCAGTTCAGCAAAAGATAAAAGAATAATAGATAATGAAGAGGTAGAAGCTGCAATAAGACTATCCGAAAATACGAAAGAAATAAGAAGGAGAGACTTATATATCAAAACTCCAAAAAAAAAGATTTTACCTAGAACACTTCAACAAGAAAATTATATAAGAACTTTAAAGGATAGTGTATTAACGTTTGGAATAGGTCCTGCAGGAACAGGAAAAACTTATATAGCCGTTGCCGATGCTGTAGAAAAAATAATCTCAGGAGAAGTTGATAAAATAATTTTATCTAGGCCTGCAGTAGAAGCGGGAGAACAGTTAGGCTTTTTACCAGGGGATTTAAAAGAGAAAATAGATCCTTATTTAAGACCATTATATGATGCGCTTGAGGATTGTTTATATACAGATAAAATTTCAAAGTTTATTGATAGAGGAAAGATTGAGATAGCTCCATTAGCATTTATGAGAGGCAGAACTTTAGCCCATTCTTACATAATTTTGGATGAGGCTCAAAATACCTCGCCAATGCAAATGAAAATGTTTTTAACAAGGCTAGGAAAAGATTCTCAGATGGTTATAACTGGAGATTTGTCACAAATTGATCTTCCGGAGCCAAAAAAATCAGGGTTATTAGAAGCTGTTAATGTAACAAAAAATTTAAAAGAAATAGCGCATATCAAATTTAGAGAAAAGGACGTAGTTAGACATCCTTTGGTTACTAAGATAGTTAAAAGCTATAATGAAAGTAAATAGTATAAAATGAAACATTATTGTTTTAATTCAAATATTTATATATACCAGAAAGAAGCTAAATGGAAAAATACCGAAATTAATACTATTAGAAGTGTTCTTAAAGTTACCAATGTAAGAAAAACAGGATTAACTATTAGACTCTCCAATGACAATGATGTAAAAGCGTTCAACTATAAATGGAAGGGTATTAACAAAGCTACAAATATTCTAAGTTTTGCAAATTCTGATAGAGGTCTTAATCTAGATAATAAATGTGTATATTTAGGCGATATTATAATTTCTTATGATACATTGTTGAAAGAAATACGATATAAAAGAATGAGCCTACAGGATCATTTATCCCATATTTTAATACATGGAATATTACATTTAAAAGGATATACTCATAATGATGAAGAAGATACAAGACTCATGCAAAATGAAGAAAGAAGACTTCTCAAAAATTTAAATATACAAAACCCATATAAGATATAAAATGAAAAATGTCATTGAATTTTTTAAGAATTTTTTTCCCTCTGAAAAGCCTGCTTCAGAATTAGTAGATAATTTAAAAAACAGTTCAGATTTAACAAATGATCAAACTCATATGTTAGGAAATTTATTAAAGCTAGGAAATATTCAGGTTAGAGATATTATGGTTCCTAGAGCTGATATAGTTGCAATAAATATAGAAAGTAACTTTGAAGAAACCTTAGAATTATTCATAGAAGCAGGGCATAGTAGACTTCCTGTATATAAGGATCAATTAGACAATATTGTGGGTATGTTACATGTTAAAGATCTATTACCATATTGGCATAAAAATCAAGAATTCTTTATAGTAAAGGTAAAAAGAAACGTTTTATTTTCATCTCCTGCAATGTTAGTTAGTGATTTACTAGGACAGATGAGAGCTACAAGGACTCATTTAGCAATTATAGTTGATGAACAAGGAGGAACTGATGGGATATTAACTATTGAGGACTTAGTGGAAGAAATAGTGGGTGAAATAGAGGATGAACATGATTCGAAAGAGAAGCCTTTAATTACAACACTTGATAACGGGGGTTTATTAGTAGACGCAAGAACTAATATTATTGATTTAGAAAGAGCATTAGGTATTGATTTTTCTAGTATGGATTTAGATCAAGATACAGAAACTGTAGGTGGCCTTATTTCAAACATTAGTGGAAAAATACCTAAAGTTAATGATAATATACCAGAACCTAAATTAGGAATAAAATTTAAAATATTGGAAGCTGACCATAGAAAAATTCATAAAGTGTTGGTATCAAGAGGAGATGCTTAAAGAAAAAAACATAAATATTTTAAAATATAGTTTTCTTATAGCTTTTATATTAGGTAGTTTAGGTAGTTTAGGTTTAGCACCATTCAACATTTTTGTGATTACTCTCTTATCAATAGTATTCTCTATTTTTTTATTAGAAAAACAAGATAGGCTTAGAAAGGCTTTTTACATTGGTCTATTTTACGGTCTTGGTTTTTATATCAGTAGTTTATATTGGATAGCTATTTCTTTTAAAGTAGCAAATATGGGAGGCTATTTATTAGGATCTTTAGCAGTTTTCATCTTATGTTTTTTTTTGGCACTTTTTTCGGGATTAACTTACTATCTGATTAAAAGATTTAGCAAAAAAAATAATTTATTTTTTAATAGCCTTTTAATTATTTTTCTTTTTTCTTTTTTTGATTGGGTAAAAGGAAATATACTATGGGGGTTTCCATGGACGCCTATATCTTCGATATGGTCATTTAATTCTAAAACTCTGGCACCATTTTCTTACATGGGTATATGGGGTTATTCAATGTTAACTTATACTCTTGTTATAGCTATTTATTTATTTAAAAAAAACATTAAATTATCCGTTACTTTTTTTATTCCTTTTATAGTTATTTTGTCTATTAGTAATTTTTCTAATAAACATATTGAATATATTTCTCAAGACTTTCAAGTTAGGTTAGTACAACCTAATATATCGCAAGCTGAT
>NZGH01000057.1 GCA_002690875.1 Rickettsiales bacterium | reverse complement strand
TTTCCATTTATTTAAATTTCCCGGCCCCCCATTATAGGCAGCTAAGAGATAAACTATATTATAGTTAATAATTTTTTCTTTGAGCAACTGAGAAATATAATTATTTCCAATTTTAATGTTAGTGTTTTTGAGTAATAAATCATGTTTTAGTTTTCCAAGATAACCTTTGTTTCCAGTAACAAAAGAAGCTGTAGATGGAATAATTTGCATTAAACCAAGTGCCCTGGCATAAGATTTCCCTCTTTGATCAAATTTTGACTCTTGTCTTATTATGGAATGGATTAGAGCTTTATCTTTATCATTAAAAAAATCATCTGAATTTTCTAGATCTGGGTATAAAGCTCCATACCAATTAATATTGGTTTTCTTTCTTTGAATATCTGCGATTCTATATGCTAAAGAGGGTAAATTATTTATTGCACAAAAGCTCATCAAATCCAGTTGAAGGTTTTCTGGTACTTCGGAGAACAAGCGTCTTAATTCTCTATCTGCATACCAGTGTAAGTCTAATTGTAAAAAAGCAAAAACTCTTTTTCCAGATGGATGGTTTTTTAAAAAAAATAAAAATTCATTAGAAATTTCTGGAAGATCAAAATTTAAATTATTGTCTATTCCTAAACTTGCTAAAGCGAGTTGCCCATAAAAAGAGTTTTCTTCATAAGCAGCGATTTTTAACATTGATAATGCTTTATTGTAATCGCCATCTCTAATTGCAACCCTTGACGCCCAATAAGCACCTGACGCTCTGGTATGACCATCAGCACTTTTTAATATAGCTAAATTTTCAAAAAAAATTTTTGCTCTTAAAAAATCTCCTCTTCTCCAACTTGAAATACCTGCTGTAAACCATGAATTTGAATGTAAGCCATCAGATAAAATTATCGCTTTTGCTGACTCATTGATAGCCTCTAAATCTTTGTTAAAAATAAAATAAGCATTACCTATTTCCCAATGAAGTTGTGCTTTTTCTGTTTTAGTTAAATATTTTAAAGAATTTTTAGAATTTAGCACCTCTTTAGATCCGCTTGGCCAACCTCTTCTTATATTCTTCCTAACAGTATTTGCAATTTTCCTAGTTATCGTTGGTGCCGATCTTCCTACAAAACTTATTGGAATTGGTGGTCTTAAGGTTTTTAAGCTTGTTCCTCCAAACCCACTTAAAAACCCACCTTGAGGTTTTTTTGCATTTTTAGATGAATTTGGTTTTTTCTTTTTAGAAAGCCAATATATTCTGCTTGCTGAGGGGTGATCTCCATATTTATCTAACCAAGACTTGAGTTCTGTAAATTTAGAAATATAACCTGTTGGATGCAAGTATCTTTGTGATAAAATATTTCCAATTAATATTTTATTATTTAATTGTTTAATTAATAAATCTGCTTTATTAAAATAACCTTTTTGTTGCAATTCAAAAATCTTTTTGTATCTATCAAAGTCATCTTTGTCTAGTGGTTTAGGTAAAGGTAATGCATAAGTATTAATTACTCCTCCTATGATAAAAAGAAAGAATACTATGATTAAGAGAACGTATTTCATAATTCTTTCAATTTATCTCTTATCTGCTTTAAATCTGCCCAAGCTAGTTTTTTTTGTGATGGTGATCTTAATAAATATGCTGGGTGTAAAGTAGCAATAATATCAATTATAAGTTTTTCATTTATAACTAGTTTTTTCCAAATTCCTCTGTGTCTAAGAATTCCATCATTAATATTTAATAAAGCTTTTGCGGCTGATCCTCCAACTGCAACTATTATTTTAGGGTTAACTAGTTCTATGTGTTTTAATAAAAAGGGCTTAAATAATGCAAGTTCATAATCAGTTGGAGTTCTGTTTCCAGGCGGACGCCAAGGAACAATATTAGTTAAATAAGCTTTTTCACGATTTAAATTTATTGAATCAAGCATTTTATCAAGGAGTTGTCCACTCACCCCTACAAAAGGCTTACCAAGCCTGTCCTCATCTGCACCAGGGGCTTCTCCTATTAACATAATTTTAGCCTTTGGGTTTCCGTCTGAAAAAACAATCTGGCTTGCTGTTTTTTTTAAATTGCTCCCATTAAATTTTTTTAGGCTTTCACAAAGGTCGCTCAAGTTCGAACATTTTTTTAAAATATCTTCTGAGCTAATAAAGTTTTCTTGTTGTTTTATTGGAGGTGGTTTTGGTATTTCTGAACCTGGATTTGAGTTTTTTGTTTCAATATCATAATTCATTCTATTAAACCTATTAACTGCTTTTTTTTCAACAAATGTATCTACTCCCATAGAAGATTGTAATTCTAAATCATCAATCAAGCGCTTTGTTTTTTTTTTTTCCAATATAAATACCTTAAATAAAAATAATTGTTTGTTTTGTTTCAATTCTATAACTATATTATTAGATATTTATCAATTTTTATATAAAAATATAGAGTAAGTATGGACAGAGAAAGTGTTGATTATGATATTGTTATAGTTGGGGCAGGCCCATCAGGTTTAAGTGCATCTATAAAGCTAATGCAATTAGCCCAAGAAAATAATGTAGATTTATCCGTATGCGTTTTAGAAAAAGGTTCTGAAGTTGGTGCTCATATTTTATCTGGAAATGTAATTGATCCAATTGCTTTAAATGAATTAATACCTAACTGGAGAGAAAAAGGCGCACCAATACATACACCAGTAAAAGAAGATAAGTTTTTAATTCTTACAGAAAATAACTCTTTTAAAATTCCTAATTTTTTGCTCCCTCCATTAATGAAAAACCATGGGAATTACATTATTAGTCTATCGAATTTATGTAAATGGCTTGCTATTGAAGCAGAAAATATTGGTGTAGAAATTTATCCAGGTTTCGCAGCTTCAGAAATAATTTATGATGACTCTGGGGCTGTTTCTGGAGTTGTAGCAGGAGTTATGGGTTTAGATAAGAACGGAAAAAAAACTGACAAATTTGAACCAGGAATGGAACTTAAAGGAAAATACACTTTCTTTGCCGAAGGTGTTCGAGGAAATCTTTCAAAAGAAATAATTAAAACTTTTAACCTAGATAAAAATTGTAGCCCACAAAAATATGCTGTTGGAATTAAAGAGTTATGGAAAATAGATAAGACAAATCATAAACCTGGTCTTGTTGTTCATTCTCAAGGTTGGCCTTTATCAGGTGATGCATCAGGTGGCTCATGGATGTATCATTTTGATGAAGATTTGGTTTCCATTGGTTTTGTTATAAATTTAGATTACTCCAACCCTTACCTGTCACCATTTGATGAATTTCAAAGATTTAAACACCATAAATCTATAAAAACTTTTTTAATGAATGGAGAACGTATTTCTTATGGAGCAAGAGCTATTAATGAAGGTGGTCTTCAGTCCGTTCCTAATTTGTCTTTTCCTGGTGGTTGTTTAATTGGTTGTTCTGCAGGGTTTGTTAACGTTCCGAGAATTAAAGGAACACATAATGCTATGAAAACTGGTATGTTAGCAGCAGAAGCTGCCTTTAAAAGTATTTCTAATTCTCAATTAAATGAAACATTATCTCAATATGAAGAGTCTTGGAAAAAAAGTTGGGTTTGGAAAGATTTGTGGAAAGTTAGAAATGTTAAGCCTGGTCTGAAATGGGGCTTAGTATTAAGCAATATTCATTCTGGAATAAATATGTGGTTAAATGATTTAAATTTAGGTTTTTTATTACCCTATACTTTAAAACATAAAAGTGCTGACCACAAATCCCTTAAACCTGCAAGTAAATTTAAAAAAATTATTTATCCTAAGTATGATAATAAAATAAGCTTTAATAAAACTGACTCTGTTTATCTATCTGGAACAAACCACGAAGAAAACCAACCAGTTCATTTAGTTTTAAAAAATATTGANACCCCNATTTCTCATAATTTAAAAATTTNTGANNCTCCTGAACAAAGATATTGCCCAGCAGGAGTATATGAAATAATANCTTTAGATGGAAAANATGCANTACAAATAAATGCTCANAATTGCGTGCATTGTAAAACTTGTGACATAAAAGATCCTACTCAAAATATTAATTGGAAAAGTCCTGAAGGNGGTGGTGGGCCTAATTATATTAANATGTAANTTATATGTATTTTCTTAATAAATTTTTATTTTTAACCACTAGCTTAATAATTGTTTTTTGTTTTAATAATTTTTTATCTCATAACTCATTTGCTCAGATTAGCTCAGAAACTAATACAGTAATTAAGACTAAAAATTTTTCTAAAACTTATGGTAATTACCTTTCTAGTCTTAGTGCAGAAAGTGAATATGACTTTGTTTCTGCGGCTCATTATTCCATAGAATCTCTAAGAGAAGATAAAAACAATGTTTTTCTTTTAAAACACTCCTTTAAAATGCTTCTTAAAGCTGGACAATTTAAAAGAGCAGCAGAAATTTCATCAAAATTAGAGTTTTATAATGATAATAATGAATTTTTAAATTTATGGCCTGCGATTTTATTAGAGTTAAAACAAAATGATTTTTCAACTGCAAATGAGCTTATTGAAGAATTAAATTTAGAAGAATATGAACAGTTTTTTTCTATAATTTTAAGGTCATGGCACTTTGCTATTCAGGACCAAAAAGCAAAGTCTATTTCTCAAATTGATTATCTAATCAATAACATAGGAGCTTATGAAAATATTTCTCTTATTCAAGTTGAAATTCAAAAACTATATATTTTATATTTTTTAAAAAAATTTGAAGAATTAGAAGTTCTTATTAACAAAATTCTATTAGATGAATCAAAGATAAACCCAAAATATGTTGTTACTTTTGCGCAGATTTTATTTTACCTTGATAAAAAAGATATTGCTATTCAAACATTAAGAAAGTTTTTACCAAGAAATTATGATTTAGACTTGGCTGTTTTATATATTAAAAATAATAAAACAATTTCACCCATTCAAGCTTTATCAATAGCACTTGAAGATACTAGTCTAATAATTGCAAACAAAAGAGGTTGGCTTCAAGCTTTTCCTGTTTTGAGGATGGCTTCATATTTATATGATTTTAATATAAACTCAAGGCTGCAAATAACTTCTATATTACAATCTATGAAAAGATACCAGGAAGCTTTAAATGAGTTAAATGAGATTGATGATTACTATTTTTACTTTCCTTTTATTTTATTAGAAAAATCCTATTTGTATGAAGATTTAGGTAAAAATGAAGAAGCTATAAATATTCTTAATGAACTTAAGTCAGACCATAATTATAGAAGATTAGCTATGATTAAGCTTTCTAACTTCTACATAAGAAACAAACTATATAAAGAAGCATTGATGATTTGTGATGAACTTTTGTTGGACAAAAAACCAGATAGTGAAGTTTTTTATTATAGAGCTTTAGCACTCGTAAGTTTAGAAAAATGGGATGTCGCAATAGATTCTCTAGATATATTAATAAAAAAAATCCCTAACAACCCAACTGTAATGAATTTTGTTGGATACACCTATGTTGACCAAAACATAAATTTACCAGAAGGCCTAGGTCTAATTGAAAAAGCTATTCAGATGGATCCTAATAATGGTTTTTTTATTGATTCTTTAGGCTGGGCATATTACCGAATGGGAGAATATAAAAAATCAGTGACTTTTCTAGAAAAATCTGTTGAGTTGGAACCATTAGAAGCAGAAATAACTGATCATTTGGGAGATGTTTATTTTAAGCTCAACAGGGTTAAAGAGGCTATTCTTCAATGGAAGAAGGCAATTTCTTTAACTTCATCAAAAGAATATGAAACAAGAATTAACAAAAAAATTTTAGAAAATGAAATTAAATGATAAAGCTATTTTACTTGAGGCTCCAGCAAAACTAAACCTATCTTTAAAAATTCATAATAAAAGAAAAAGTGGTTACCATTCTATTTCTTCATATATAATTTTTTTGAATTTAAAAGATACATTAAGTATTTCTTATTCTAAAACAAATACTGTTAATATCTTTGGCCAACACAAAAGTTTTGTTAACAAAGCAAATAATTTAATTTTGGATACTTTAAGTTTATGCAGAGAAAATATGATTATAAATAGAAATTATAACATAATATTGAATAAAGATATACCTGTATCAGCTGGTTTAGGAGGTGGTTCTGCAGATTCAGCTAGTTTATTGAGATACTTTTTAAATAAAAGCAAAAAAAAATTTAGTGATTATAAAAGTCTTGTTTCAAATTTAGGCTCAGACATCCCTGCGTGTTTTTATTCTAAACCTCTATTTGCAGATGGAATAGGAGAAAGAATAAAAATTATTAATAGTATACAAACGAGTGGAGCTGGTTTTCTTCTAGTTAAGCCAGAATTTTCTGTTCTGTCAAAAGATGCCTTTTCAAAGGTAAACTCACAAGTCTTTAGTCAAAAAAAAAATGTTTCTAATCACCCTAACCTCAGCTCTATATCTGGTTTTTATGAAGCTATTTCCATTGGAAACGACTTTAATAAAGTTGAAAATAAAGAATATAACACTACTAATCTAATTCAAATAAAAATTAAAAAATTACCAGGTTGTTTAAATTCTAGTTTGTCTGGGTCTGGACCAACTTGTTTTGGTTTATTTAAAAGTGTCCATGATGCCAAAAAAGCGTATGTTTTTTCCAAAAAGAACTTGATATTCAAAAATTGCTGGATGGTTTACTGCGGCGTTTATTAAAAAACTTTAAATTTTTATTTAAATACTTAAATAAAGTTTATATACTTTTATAGTTCTCATTATTTTGGGGCGTAGCCAAGTGGTAAGGCAGCGGCTTTTGATGCCGTGTACCGTAGGTTCGAATCCTACCGCCCCAGCCAAAATCAAATAATAATTTTATATTTTTTTTCTATATTTAAAATAATATCTTTGTTTTTAAAAATTTTCGATAATTTTTTTCTCAATCTATATATAGATGTTTCAACTGTTTTAGTCTCAACTCTCTCGTTATAATTCCATACTTTATTTAATAGATCAGTCTTATTTATCCCTAAATTCTTCGATTTTAAAATTTCATAAAAGATTAAAATTTCTTTATCAGTGAATCTTAAAATAACATGATTTTCTTTGTTAAGCAGCTGTTTTTTATTTACATCAATCGTGAAGGTTCCTATTGAAAGTTTTTTTATTTTATATTTCCTATTGTTTGATATGATTTCTTTTATGTCTCTTTTAAAAGAATTTAAATTTAACGGCTTTTTAAAATAATAAAATTTTTCTTTAATAACTTTTTCCCAATAGTCATCAACAAGAACTACAACAGGTTTATTGAATATTTTTAGTTTTTCTTCAATATACATAAATTGTGATTTAGAGGAATTAAAAATAATAAAACTTATCTTATCTTCACATAAAATTAAATTATGTTTTAATTCATTTATTACTTTTACATCGAGGTTTAATTCATTTTTAAAATATTCGTTCCAAATATTATTAAATTTTTTATTATTTTCTATTATTAATGCAATTTTTTTCATAAAAAACTTAGCAGGTTTAATTTAATAGTATATTGTAATTTATTATTTTTATTTTTTAAATTGAATATTATGTCATCTACAAGTTTTATTAATATTAACCACTCTCTTTTAGAATTAAGATTCGGTAAACCAGTATTAATAAAAAATAATGATGGCACATTAATTCTAATTGCTGCCTCTGAAGTAATTACAGACAAAACTATCTCTTTAATGAAAGATATCACAGGTTCTAATCCAACAATTATAATAACAAAAGAACGATACAGTTTAATCAATAATATAAAGTCTAAAAACAATTATTATTCTATTTCAAATGATAAATTAGATAGCGAACTATGCCATTTATTATCTTATAAAGTAAATATATCAAAAAAAACTGCTAAGAATCTAAATGTTTTTCGAGAAGATAATCAAGCTACTGAAAGTATAATTTCATTGCTTAAATACGGAAAAATAGTCCCTTCATTTTTAATGTGTAATTTTTCAAATGAATCAAGTGAAAATATTTTTGATAAATCAAAAGAAAATAACCTTTTTGTTTTAAATCTAATAGATTTAGAAATGTTTGAACAACAAAAAAAGGAAGTTAGCCTTATGGTTGAGGCAAATGTTCCTTTAAAATCAAATAAAAATGTTAAGGTTCTTGGCTTTAGACCAACTGATGGAAGTTCTGATCATTTTGCATTTGTCTTTAATAATGGAAGAAGTGTAAAAGAACCTTATGTAAGAATCCACTCGCAGTGTATTACTGGAGATTTGTTTCATTCATTAAAATGTGATTGTGGTAGCCAACTAAATGAGGCTATTAATTTTTTATCTGATAAGAACGGAATAATTCTATATATGTCCCAAGAAGGAAGAGATATAGGGTTTTTAAATAAAATGAGAGCCTATTCATATCAAGAAAAAGGTCTAAATACTATAGATGCTAATAATGCTATTGGCTTCGATACTGATCAAAGAGATTTTGAATATGCTTCGAGTATTTTAAAAAGCTTAAAACTATTTTCTGTACGCTTAATATCTAATAACCCAGATAAAAAAAGAGTACTAGAGAAAGACGGCATCAAAGTTATAGAAGTTTTACCTTTAAAAGTCCCTTTTTCTCAAGAAGCTAATGATTATATCAACATTAAAAAAAAGTTGATGGGCCACTCATTATAATTCTCTAGATTTCTTCTTTTTCTGTTCTTTTTCCAAACAATGCTGTTCCTATTCTTAAATGAGTTGCCCCAAACGCTATTGCCTCTTCATAATCATTGCTCATTCCCATAGATAAAAACTCTAAATTATTCCTTTTTGATATCTCTCTTAATAATGCAAAATGTAGTGATGGGTTTTCATTTACAGGAGGAATACACATTAACCCAACTACATTTAGGGAATATTTTGACTTACATAATTTTATAAAATCATCAGCCTCTTTAGGAATAATACCTGATTTTTGATTTTCTTGGCCAGTATTAATTTGGACAAAATAATCTAAATATTTAGATAATTTTTTCTGATGGTTGCACAAAGCATTTGCTAATTTTTCCCTATCAAGACTCTCAATTACATCGAAAAAATTTACTGCATCTTCAGCTTTGTTTGTTTGCAAAGGCCCAACTAGATGTATTTTAATGCTTTGTCTGTTAATATTTTTCCATCTATTAAAAGCATCCTGAACTCTATTTTCTCCAAAAGTTTTTATACCTTTTTCTATAAAAAAATTAATTTTTTTTAAAGGCTGTCTTTTAGATATTGCTGTAATTTCAAGACTGTTTCTTTCCCTTTTATTTTCATCAAGAGATCGTTGTGTTTTTTTAATTATGGAAGAATATCTTTTTTCTAAATCTTTACTCATAATTATAATTCTAATAAATTTTTTTAAGAAATTATTCAATTCAATAATATTATTTTTAAATATGTTGTTTTTGTGCAACACTAAATTAAAAAGTGTTGTATTTCTGTTATATTTTGTTGAACATTTATATTTTTTTTTGTTAATAATAAGATTGCAATATTGCAAATACGTAAAAAATAATAAATGGAGAACTTCTCATGCGTAAATTTTTATTAACAACTGTTGGTGTTACAGCTCTTGCTGTAAGCGCTAACGCAACTGATTTCACACTTTCTGGATCAGCAACATTAACAATCGATGATGACGGTAACACATCAATGGCTACTGACATTGAACTTACAGCTTCTAGAACATTTGATAATGGAATGACTGCTAGTTTTACTGTTAACGTTGATGGCGGTGCTGAAACTGATTTGAATCTTTCAGCTGATGCTGTTTCAATTGAATTTAGTGACTTTGACCAATATGCTAAATCACCAGGTCTAAACGGTGGTGACGGTGGTGCAGACATCGCATCTGAAGGTATTACAACTGATGATGATAACACTGGTGCTATAGCTGTTTCTTTATCTTTGGGCTCAATTGATCTTGGTATAGCTACTAATGACACAGGCGACTCATTAATTAGTGCTGCTACTTCATTTGATCTTGCTGGAACTACTGTAACAGTTGGTGCTGATATGTACGAAGAAGATGGTAATCCTGCTGACAATATGACTTCAATCGGTGCTTCTGCTTCATTTGGAAGCTTATCTGTTGTTGTTGTTCAAGACCAACATGACGCTGCAAGTTCTGCTTCAGACGA
Organism: Rickettsiales bacterium; assembly: GCA_002690875.1. The sequence goes on along the minus strand of NZGH01000057.1, from coordinate 1,056 downwards.
AACAAACTATTCTGCAGAATATGCTTTAGGTGATATAGTGCTTGGTGCTCAAGGAAATGATACTGCGTCATCAATTTCTGCTGCATACACAATTGCACCAGGAATGACATTTGAAATGGGTAATGAAGATGACGGTACAGTAGATACTGCAACTGCTACTCTTGAACTAGTATTCTAATTTAGTTTTATTAGAATCTATAAAAGCGGGGTTCGCCCCGCTTTTTTTTGTTTTGATTTTCTAAATATTATTGTTAATTGTATTTTAAACTAAGTTAATTTATTATCTGATAATCTTTTGAATTTGGGAAACATTAAATGCGCATTATTTTAGTTTTAATTGTTATATTATTTTCTTCTTGTTCTAATTTTAAAGCCCCAGAACCTGAGCCAAAAAAACCATCATTACTTGGAAACTTAAAATTTGATACTGATAGTAAAGGATTGTTTTCTGATTCTACTGATCCTTTTGGAACTGAGTATACCGAAGACTTTCCTATTAATTCTTTGTTATGGCAGGCGAGTATAGATATAATTAGTGTTTTATCATTAGAGACTGTAGACCCAAAATCAGGTGTAATTTCTACTCACTGGAATACTTTGGATGAAAATAAAAACATACAATATAAGATTAATCTTTATTTTCTAAGTCCAGACTTAAATGCTATGTCAATTAATGTCTCTGTTATAAGACAAAAAAAGAATGATGGTCTATGGATTAGTGATGGACACAGTAATGAACTTTCAAACAAAATTGAAGATCTAATTTTAACTCGAGCTAAAGAAATAAGACAATTACAAGAATAAGTATATTTTCAGAAATGTTAAAGAGCAAAAAACACCTTCTTGAAAAGAAATGGCAAGATACTTGGAATAAAAGCCTTTCTTTTAAAACACCTACAGAAGAAAAAGATAAAAAGTCAAAGTATTATGTCTTAGAAATGTTTCCTTACCCCAGTGGAAGAATACATATGGGTCATGTTAGAAATTATACTTTAGGTGATGTTGTAGCTAGATATAAAAAAATGAAGGGTTTTAATGTTCTTCATCCAATGGGTT
>NZGH01000056.1 GCA_002690875.1 Rickettsiales bacterium | reverse complement strand
ATTCAACTGAACTTTTGATGAAAGATTATTTTAAACAAATTAAGCAAATAAAAACACTCGCCCAAGTTTTATCAGAATCAGTTAATAATCAGATTAGAAATAAAAAAGTTAAAAGTGCTACCACATTAAAAAAATTTCAAATGAATCTTTTTAAAAATATCTTTAAAAATAAATTCTCAGTTGAAGACCAACGATTTGTTCTAAACAATTTGAAAAAAATCAGTAGAGAGGAATTATTTTCAAATATTAATTTAGAATTCTTTAAAAAAATATTTTTTTCAGAGTTAAACCATAAATTTTTATTTTTAAATGATATTGGGTTATTGGAAAAAATGATTCCAGAGTTTTCAAAGATAGACACACTTCCACAATTCGATAGATTTCATTCTTTGAGTGTAGGTCAGCATACATTGAAAGCACTAAGTACTTTAAAAAACTTGCAAGAAAAACAAGACGAATCTTACAAATTTGCTAACCAAGTTTTAAAGAAAGTAAAAAACAAAAACTCCCTTTTTTACGCTGTTCTTCTTCATGATATTGGTAAGGGTCTTGGAGGAGAACATAATTTAAAAGGAGCTAAAAAGGCGAAGAAAATAGTTCTTAATTTGAATGAAAATACAGATACTGCAAAAGAAACAACGTGGCTAATAGAAAATCATATGTTGCTGAGTGAATTTGCTTTCAAAAAAGATATTGAGGACGACTCAGTTATAAAGAAGATTTGTGAAAATATTAATACCATTGATAGATTAAATAACCTTTACCTTCTAACCGTTTCAGATATTTCAGCTGTAGATCACGGAATTTGGAATGATTGGAAAGCGAGACTTCTAAAAGCTTTGTATACTAAAATTCAAAGTGAAGTTCTAAAACCAGAAGAAAACAAAAGTTTAAATTCTAAAATTACAAAAATAAAAGAAACTGTTTTACTTTCCTCAAAAAAAATTAATAAAACTCAAATCGAAAGTTTTTCAAAGATCACCTATCCAAATTATTGGTTGCTACAAAGTCATGATTCAATAAAATTTCAAATTGAAAACTTTTTTTTAGGAAAGAAAGAAAAACTAAGATTTGATTATGTAATTAAAAAAATAAGCAGACAAAATTTTTTAGAAGTTACTATTGTAACAAACGATAGATCGTCTTTATTTTTAGATTTTATATCAGTATTTTTGTCTGAAAATTTATCTGTTCACGAGGCGAGAATATTCACATTTGAGGATGGAACAGTGATAGATAGATTTGTAGTTTCGTCAAATGTCGATTTTAAATTTGTAAAAAATGGTTCAAAAGGCAAAATCAGTTCCATAGATAAAAAGTTAATAGAACTGAAAAAAAATAAACTCGTAAAAATTTTACAAAGCAAAACAGCTCAGAAAAAAAGACTCTTAGAAAGAACAGAAGTAAAATTTGATAATAGCTCGTCTGCAACTTACACCGTTTTGGAAGTAACAACTAATGACAGGCCAGCACTTCTTTATGATATTTCAAGAATTTTACTAAATAAAAGATTGGTTATATCTATGGCAAAAATATCAACTAACGGTGACTTTGTTGAGGATAGTTTTCATTTAAGAAACGAATTCGGGATGAAAATTGATAATAAAAAAATAATGTTAGAATTACAAAAAGAAATAATTAGAACTTTAAAAGAAGGGCTTAACAATGTTTCTTAAAATAATTTCAATTCTGGGATCACTTACATTTTTAAGTAGGATTTTAGGTTACATAAGAGATCTTTTAATTGCAAAAATAATAGGTGCTGGGTTGGTGTCAGATGCATTCTTCATTTCGTTTAAACTACCTAATCTCTTTAGAAGACTTTTTGGTGAAGGTGCTATGAATTCAGCATTTATTCCTGTGATCTCAGGGATTAAAAGTAAATTTGGAAAAAATAAGTCAGATGAATTTTTCTCCTTAATTTTTTCTTCATTACTAATTTTTCTTTTAATTTTATTAATTATTGCAGAAATTTTTATGCCTCTCATTGTAAAGTTGATTGCACCTGGTTTTACAAATGATCCTGATAAATTTTTTCTAACTGTTGATCTATCACGGTTAACTTTTCCTTTTGTTTTTTTCATTTGTTTAACTTCATTAGCAGGGGCTTATTTGAATACTTTAGGTCGATTTGCTGCAATGGCATTAACCCCAATTATTCTTAATTTAACAATAATCTTCTGTTTGTTTATTTTTTTAAGAACTAATGACAAAGTGATTGTTTCTAATTATTTAAGTCTATCAATTTCTGTGGCAGGTCTAATACAGTTGTTGTGGATAATTTTTAGTTTAAAAAGAAGCAGCATCAACCTTAAATTTTTATCCTTTCAAAACTCTGCTTTTAAAAACAGAAAAAAAGAAATAAAAAATTTTTTAATTTTGTTAGCTCCAGCAATTATCGGTAATGGAGCGTATCAAATTAATCTTCTAATAGATATGATATTAGCCTCAACCTTACCTGATGGTTCTATTTCATACCTCTACTTTGCTGATAGAGTGAATCAACTCCCTTTAGGAGTTTTAGGAATTGCTATTAGTACTGCTTTACTTCCTATACTTTCTCAACATGTAAAAGAGCGCAATGTAATTGAAGCGAACGCTAGTATATCAGAATCGATAAAATTTGGGATCTATTTTTCTGTTCCTGCATTAGTTGGAATTTTTTTATTATCCAACCAAATAATTAGTTTTTTGTTCTTAAGAGGTGAATTTTCATTAGAAGACTCCAAACTTACATCATCTGCATTGACAGCTCTTTGTTTTGGATTACCAGCTTTTATTTTAATAAAAATTTTAGTTGTTCCTTTTTTTGCTAATGAAGATACAAAGACTCCAATTAAAGTTTCTGTTTTATCAATGTCACTTAACCTCATTCTTAATTTAATATTAATAAAAGAGTTTCTGCATGTTGGGTTGGCAATAGCTACTTCAGCCTCAGCTTGGGTAAACGCTTTGATTTTATTTTATATATTGATAAAAAAACTTGGTTATAAGTTAGATAAGTCGATAATAGACGATACCTTAAAGATTTTATTTTCAGCATTTATTATGGCATGTTCATTATTTTTAATGAAATATCTTGAGACAATAGATTTTGCTGTTTTTAATTTTTCTGGTAGAAATAATTTATTGTTAATCATTAAAATTCTAATCGGGGGTATAATTTACCTTATTGTTAGTCATTTTATTGGTATCAGGTATATCGATTTTAAAAAATGGTGGAAAAAAAATTAGATAAAGATTTGGTATTTTCTGGGGTTCAGCCCACAGGTAATTTACATCTTGGTAATTATTTAGGGGCAATTAAGAACTGGGTTAATCTGCAAAAAGAAAAATCCTGCATTTTTTGTATAGTAGATCTGCATGCCATAACGGTTGCAGAGAATAGATTTAAGTTAAAAGAAAATACATTAGAAGTAGCAGCTGCCTATATTTCTTCTGGTATTGATCCAAAAAAAAGTAAGATTTTTATTCAATCCAACGTTTCAGGTCATTCTGAATTAGCCTGGATATTAAGTTGTCATACTCCAATTGGATGGTTAAATAGAATGACTCAGTTTAAAGATAAGGCTGGTAAAAATAAAGAAAAAGCACCTTTGGGTTTATATTCGTATCCAGTTTTAATGGCGGCTGATATTTTATTGTATAAATCTGAATACGTACCTGTGGGTGAGGATCAAAAGCAACATTTAGAACTTTCAAGAGATATTGCACAAAGTTTTAATAGGTTTCATGATAACGATTTTTTTCCTATTCCAGAGCCCTTGATAATGGGGTTAGCTACAAGAGTAATGAGCCTTAAAGATGGCACAAAAAAAATGAGTAAGTCTGACCCTTCTGATTATTCTAGAATTAATATGACCGATGATACTGATGATATAAGAAAAAAAATTCAAAAAGCAAAAACAGACTCTCTTCCTTTTCCTAACAACAAGGAAAACTTGGAATCAAGACCAGAAATAAACAATCTATTAAATATTTTCTGTTCGATGAGTGAAATGAGTATGGATGAAATTATTCGAGAGTACTCAGGTAAGGATTTCAAAAAATTTAAAGAGGATTTGTTTGAGATCATAAATAATGAGATCTCGAAAGTTTCATTAGAAATGAAAAAACTATTATCTGACAAATCTTACTTAGAGAATTTGCTAAAAGAAGGTGCTGAAGAAGCGAGAGAAATTGCAAATAATAATATTCGAGAAATAAAAAAATTAATTAATTTTTATGACTTATGACATTTTATTTACCCATTGCTGAGATAGAAATAAATTTACTAATAATATTATTTTTTGGTTTTATTGTTGGTTTTATGTCTGGTCTTTTTGGAGTTGGAGGTGGATTTTTAATGACTCCATTGCTAATTTTTATGGGAATTCCCCCTTCTACAGCTGTTGGAACAGAATCAGTTCAAATCCTAGGTTCTTCAGTTTCTGGAGCAATTGCTCATGGAAGGAAGAAAAATATTGATTATGAAATTGGAAGCTTCTTGTTAATAGGCGGAATATTTGGCTCCACTTTTGGAATTATGATTTTTAATTTTCTTAAAGAATCTGGAAATATAGATCTGATTATTAACATCCTTTATGTAATTTTTTTACTCGTAATTGGTGTTTTGATGTTTATTGAAAGTATTTTTTCATTAATTAAGCAACCTAATGTTATTAAAAAAAAACATAAAAAAAAAAGAAATTTTTTAGACTATCTTCCCTTCAAATTAAGATTCAGACAGTCAGGAATTTATATGTCAGTTTTACTACCTGTAATTGTAGGTTCATTTACCGGCTTCTTAGCTTCATTAATGGGAGTTGGTGGAGGGTTCGTAATGGTTCCAGCAATGATTTATTTATTTAGAATGGGCACAGTTTCTGCAATTGGAACATCTTTGTTTCAGATTGTTTTTGTAACATTAAATGTTTCAATTCTTCAAGCTACATATAACTTGTCAGTAGACTTAATACTTGCGGTTTTTTTACTAATTGGAGGAGTCATTGGTGCACAATACGGGTCAAAATACACATCAAAATTTAAAGGAGAACAAATAAGGGTAGTTTTAGCTGTAATTGTTATTATTGTTTGTATAAAAATGGGCTTGGAACTAATAAATGAGCCTCCAATGAATTCTAGAATAATTATTCAAGATGCTTTTTAATTTTATAAAAATTATTTTCTTATTTCTTTTTTTTCTTCGTTCCTTCGAAGTTAAATCAAATATTTTAATTTTTGATGTATCACATCAAAAGGTTTCAATATCTGGTGATTCAAAAAAAACCAATTTTACAATTTATGGGTTTTCTGATTCACCTAAAAACCTTGTTCTAAAGATTACAGGTCCAAATCAAAAAGTAGTTTTACAAAAAAAGAAAAAAGTTTTTGGAATGTGGACATGGAATAAAACAGGTGAATTTAGTTATCCTAGCTTGTTTCATTATTACACAAATATTAAAAATAATGATATTGATTTTCACGTTAAAAAAGATTTGGTTGATAATATTAAGTTAATTGGAAAAGATGATGACAATCTTAAAAAAGAATTAATTGATAAAAAAATGTCAATTGATTTATTTTCAATAAAAAATGAATCATTTGAATTATTGAGTGAAGGTATACCTGTTTTTTTTAAAATTCCGGTTAAGCTTCCAAAAAACTCGCCAGCTGGAAAATATCTAGTTTCAATGAATCTGATGGACCAAGGAAGTAAGTTTGAAACAAAAAAGATCGAGGTGTTTATAGAAAAACCTGGAGTTAGTTCATTTGTATTTGAGTTTGCTCATAAATTCTCGTTCCTATACGGTGTTTTTTCTGCTATTATTGCAATTGGTTTGGGCATAACAGCAGGGTTAATCTTTAAAAAAAACTAGCATTATGAGTAAGGAACTAACTTTTTTAGTAATTTTAGATGATACACCTGAAATGTATGATGCACTTAGGTATGCAGCACAAAGAAGTGCAAGAAGTAACGGAAGGGTAGCGATCTTGTACACTTTTGATACTTTAGAGTTTAGTCATTGGAAGGCAGTTGAGGATATAGCAGAAGCTGAGTCTAGAGAACAGGCAGAGTCAAAAATAAAAGAGTACGAAAACTTCATTCTTCAATTTACTGATAAAAAACCCAAAAAGTTTTTAATGAAAGGTGACAGGGTTGAATGTATAATAAACTTTTTATCAGACAATAAATTCATCTCAAACTTTGTTTTAGCTTCAAGTAGTTCTGGTTCAGATAGCTTGATTAGTGCATTCACAGGAAAGCAGAGGTCTAAACTAAAGGTGCCATTAACTATAATACCATCCAACTTAAAAGAAGAAGAAATTGACAAATTGTCATGAATTAATTATTTGTATTATATGTTTATTCAAACCGAAGAGACCCCTAACCCATCAACGCTTAAATTTATTCCCGGAAAGATTTTACTTGAAAGTGGAACCCAAGAGTTTAAATCAAAAAAGTCTGCTAAATCAAATAGCCTAGCAAACATGCTATTTGAGGATGAAAACGTAAACGGTGTTTTTATTGGCAAAGACTTCATAACAATTACTAAATCAGACGAAGTCAATTGGGAATCACTTAAACCTGCCATACTTTCCAAAATTCACGATTTTTTGTCATCTGGAAAAAAAGTTGAAAGCCAAAGTAACAAAAAAAAAATTAAAGAAAATTATAATAAAAAAGACTTAGATATCGTTAAGCAAATAAATGAACTTCTTGAAGAAAGAATAAAACCTGCCGTTGCTCAAGATGGAGGTGATATAAGTTTTGTAAAATTTGATGAAGGAATAGTATACCTGGAGTTGCGAGGTGCATGTGCTGGATGCCCAAGTTCTACAATAACACTTAAATCTGGAATTGAGAATATGCTTAAATATTACATCCCAGAAATTGTATCAGTTGAAGCAGTAAATCAAAGTTAATGCAAGAATCTAATATTACTTACAAAAATTTAGGGATTTTTCTGATCTCTTTACTTTTGATTAATATAGCTGTGGGTTTTTACAATAGCTTTTCTAAAAAAAAAGATCCTAAAGGTTTATCAGTAAATTACACAATAAGGAATTCAAAAATTTTTGAAACAAATCCCTCTGATGTAACAGTTGATTATATCTCTGAGTCTAGTGAGATGATCGAGATTTTTAATAAATATCAATTCTCAGTTGATAATCTTTTTAATAATCAATCAGCAAACTTGGTTATCTTTTCTTCATTACCTAGAGATTTTATGGATATTCAGCCCATCATAGAAAGAAAAAGATTATTCATAAATACTCTTATTCCTATAATCTATTCTGAGAACTTACAGATTCTAAATGACAGAAAAAAAATACTTGATTGGTGGAGAGAATCAGATGGTGAAAATTTTTCAAGAGATTTTTGGCCACAATGGCTATTTGAGTTGAGTGAAAAGTATGGGTCAAGTGACTCTAACCTCGGAAACCTTTTGGTACGTGTTGATATAATCCCTATTTCTCTGGCACTAGCACAAGCAGCAATTGAAAGCGGATGGGGAACATCTCGTTACTCAAGGGAAGGAAATGCAGTTTTTGGGCAATATACTTTTGATGAATCTAAAGGTTTAAGACCAAAAGACAGAAATAAAAATGATGAATTTTTCATTAAAAAGTTTTCTAACTTGTCTGAATCAGTTAGGTCCTACCTAAAGAATATCAATACTCATCTTGCCTATGTGGACTTTAGAGAGGAGAGAAAAAAACTTAGAATGAGCGGCGAAAGCCTTTCTGGTTATAAACTCGTAAACTTTTTAAAAGATTATTCTGAAAGAAGAGAGTTTTATATAAAGGACGTCAAAGAAATAATGAGCTCAAATAATTTCCAAAAATATGACAAGGGAAATGCTTTAAATTAATAAGTAATTTCTTTATATTAGAATATTATAGATTCTGGAGTAACTTTTATCATTTTTCCATACCAAAATAGATTTCTTTTTTCGTCAAAATAAGTACAGTTTAGTCTATATCTTCTATTTTTTTTAAGATTAGAAATTTTTAAATTTATAATTTTTTTGTTAATAACTTTTTTTTTAAGTTCTGCATTATTATTTATGTAACAGTTAACAGCGTTTTCAGCTTTATTTGTACTAAAAAAAATTTGAAATTTTTCCAAATTTGAGCCATTTTTCAAAATCTTTAATTCAGATGTTATCAATGCTTTTGAGTTTACAATTTGAATAAATCTTTTCATATCCCCAAATTCGTCGTTTATTGCAAATCGAGGAAGCGCAAGTTTATTTTCATTTATATGGATTGGGCTTGAATGCTGAGAAAAACCAATATCGTAGTCCATCTTTGCGATTAATTCTTGAATCTCAGGACTTGATTCCCCGTAAGGATAGGAAACGACTCTTTTAAGTCTTCCTATCTTAGATAATATTTTTTTTTCAGCTAAATCAAACTCTTCTTCAATCTCATTAATCGGCAGTTCTAAAAGTTTTGGATGGCTGTTAGTATGATTAAGAATTTCTCCATTATTTTTCGAAAGTTCCTTTATCATTCTCCAGCTCATAAAATCACTTTTTTTTTCATTTGAAACAAATTTTGTAGACAGAAAAAGAGAGAAAGGAATTTTATGCTTTTTTAAAATTGGAAAAGCATGCTCATAAAAACTTTTATATCCGTCATCAATAGTAATAAAAACTGATTTGTTAGGAATTTCATAGTTTTTTTTAAAAAAAAGTACCAAGTCTGAAATAGGAAGAATATTAAAATCATTTTTTTTAAGATATTTAATCTGGTCTTGAAAATTTTTTGATGAAATACTTGTTGAAGGAAACCTCTGATCTTCAAATCTATGATACATTAAAACTATAGCTGATTTCTCGCTGGTAAAACCTGTATTTAAAAAGAAATAGACAAATAAAAAAAAAAGAGCTTTCATGATTCAATGTTGTCAATAACCTGGTAAATTTTAGAGTTAAAAAGTTGGTAATGCCACCATTCATTTCTGTAAAAATCCCAACCAGAGTCAGTCATTATTCCAAGTAGAGTTAATCTATTCTGGTAGGCAACTTTTGAAATTTCTAGACTACCATGATAAGAAAGTTTACTAAACTCGTCAAACTCAGTTCCCATATCAAGCTCTTTTCCGTTTTTAATTAAAGTGAGGTCAATAGCAACACCCCTTGAATGAGGAGACCCTTTTTTGGGAGGAGAAATAAAGTTTGGATCTGGAAGAGTTTCCCAGAGTTTTTTTTGAACATATGTTGGGCGGTATGCGTCAAAGATTTTTAGTTTTAATCCAATTTTTTTTGCAATATCAACAGCTTTGCAAAGATGTTCAAAAGCTATTTTGTGAATAAAACAAGATTCAGAAAAGTAAATTTTACTTCCTGTAAAATTATTTGCGGAAGCGTACCTCAAGTCAATATCAACATCTAGTTGATTTTGATTTACTTTTATAAAATTTTGATTCATTTTAAAGATTAAGTTATGTTAGCATTATCAATTTTTTGTTCAAGCCATAGAATTTCAGTTGCCTTATCCGAGGGAAAAAAACTACAGCTTTTTCATGAAAAAAAAATTAAAAATGGAAAAATTGAAGGTTTATTCTCCATTTTGATGAAGTTTCACAAAAACAATGAATTAGATAATCTTAAATATATACTTTTTGCTAACGGTCCTGGCAGTTTTACAGGAATAAGATCAATAAAATCAATTTGTCAGGCACTCACATTACGTAATAAGGCCAAAATACATTCTATATCAACATTCTTCCCTTATTTAATTAGAGAACTTCAAAATGACTGTGAAGTAGTAGTTACATATAGGTCATCGGGGACAAATTTCTTTTTTAAGCATTTTCAGATTAAAAAAAGAAAAATAATAGAAAAATCAAAACTCTTTATTGATAAAATGAGTAGAGTTGAGTTTTTTTTTGAAAAAAAAATAAAAATAAATAATCAAATTTTCCTTATTACAGATGATCAAGATATAAATTTTTTTTTTAAAAAGAATATTAAGTTCTATTCTGTTAATGCAAAAGACTTATTTGAATGCTTTATCAATGGTTATTCAAATTATAATCAAGAAATATTTTATCACAATACATACTATGAGTGATTTTATTTTAAAAAATTTGAAAAAAAATAACTGTTCTGCTCTGTATTTATTTCAAAAAAAGTTTAAGGAATTAGAGAATAATATTTGGAGGGTTGATGATCTTAAAAATTTAATAACTAAACAGAGTAATTTTGGCAAATTATGTTTTAAAGAAAAATCAATTATAGGATTTTGCATTGGAAATAAAATTTTTGATGCATTTGAGATTTATTCAATTTTTGTTGATCCAATCTTTAGAAGAAAGGGTATTGCAACTAGAATTCTAAATGAATGTAAAATCTTTTGTCATGAGAAAAATCTCAAAAGAATTATTTTGGAGGTAAATGTAGAAAATGAAGCAGCTAAAAGATTCTATATTTTAAATCAATTTAAAAATTCCGGTGTAAGAAAAGATTATTACTTTAACGAATCAGGAAGAAATGATGCTCAGGTCATGGAATTAGAAATTTTTAATTAAGCTTCAGTTCAAAGATATCTTTTTTAATTTTTTTTGATGATAAACGAAAATTTTTTTTTAAAGTATTTTTTAATCTTTCAAGATTTGTCTTGCCTTTTATAATAATTATTTTTTCATCATTAATGTTACTTTTAATGAATTCTTTAGCTTTAATGAAAGTCATAGGGCAATCAAACTCCGTTATATCTAAAACTTTTTTTTTCATATTATCTTTGGTTTGTGTTATATTAACTATAAAGATTATTAAATTAATAAATTGAAAAGAAAATATAAACAATGTAACAAAACTTTAATATAAACTTAATATTTTTTTAAAAATATGTCTTCATTATTGAATAAATGTAACAAGCTTGGTCTTAAAATGACTGAGCAAAGAAAGGTTATAGTCCAGGTGTTAGCTGATTCGAAGGATCATCCTGATGTTGAATTAGTCTATAAAAGAGCATCTGAAATAGATAAAAACATTGGGATTGCTACTGTTTATAGAACTATTAGACTTTTTGAAGAAAATAACATAATTGAAAAACACGAGTTTAAAGATGGAAGATTTAGATATGAAGAAGTTCCTGATGAGCATCATGACCATCTTATAGATGTTAGAAATGGAAAAGTAATTGAGTTTCAGAATGATGCCATTGAGGAACTTCAAAAGAGAGTTGCAAAAGAACTAGGTTACGAATTAGTTGATCATAGATTAGAATTATATGGTGTTCCAGTTAAAGAAAAAAAATAAGTTTGCTGGGGGTGGAGGCCCCACCAGAAAGAATGTTGGAAAATTTAAATCCATTTTATCCAAAGTCAAATATGTTGCAAAAAATGTAATTTATGTAAAAAAATGGTCCTCAAACGTACAGGAAGAAAAACTTAAAAAAATAGAATATAACTCTAATAATTTTAAAAAATCATTAAGTTCTGGACAATTAAACTTTTCTTTTAAAAATTACCAGATTAAAATTATAAAACATCCCGACCCTTTATTAATTAAGGCAAAGCAATTAAGGCAAAAAAGTTTTTTTGAAGACTCTAAAGAAAAGAAAGTAGATTCTGATGAGTTTGATGAGTTTTGCGATCATCTTGTCGTTGTAGATAAATCAGTAGGAAATGATTTTGTTGTAGGAACATACAGGCTATTACATAAAGGAAAAAATGAGAAGTATAGAAGATTTTACAGTGAGTCTGAATTTGATATTTCAAATCTTTTTAAAAAAAATATTTCAATGTTAGAAGCTGGAAGATCCTGTGTTGATAAAAATTATAGAGATGGAAAAATAATAAAATTACTTTGGAGAGGTCTTGCTTTTTATATCATAAAAAAAAAAGTTGATTTGATTTTTGGCTGTGCAAGTTTTTCATCATCAAATTACTATGAGTTTAAAACTCAGCTTTCATATTTAAATCATTTTCATAAACCTCCACAAAAATATGCAACCTATCCAAAAGAAAAATTAAAGGCAGAGATAGATATTTTATCACCAAAAAGTATAAATAAAGATGAAGAATTTAGGTCGCTTCCACCGTTAATAAAAGCTTACATAAGAGCAGGAGCATGGGTTGGTAAAGGAGCTGTTGTTGATAAAAGATTCAATACGACTGATGTATTAATAATATTAAAATCGCAAAATATTATTAAAAAATATTCAAATTTATCTTTTAAATAATGCTTTATTCTCCAATTCTTTCTTGTTTAAGAGTTGTGCCTTTTTTAGTGTGGACAATAATTTGTGCTTTCTTTCAGTTTTTTTATCATTTTTTTTTAAGAAAAAATTTTTTCTTGTTTTACAAAATTTTTTTTAAGGGACTAGTAAAAATTTTTGGTATTAAAGTTAATATTAAGGGAAAACAGTCTAAAAAAAAAGTTTTGTTTGTATCCAATCATATTTCTTACCTTGATATATTTGTTTTAGGTTCAAGTGTTGATGGATTATTTGTTGCAAAATCAGAAATAGATTCTTGGCCATTTATTAATAAAATATGTGCGCTTGGTAGGACAATTTTTGTTAATAGAAATGACATAAGAAAAGTCAAAGGACAAATGAGCAGAATAACAACTACTTTAAAAAACGGGTACAGCGTCATATTATTTCCAGAAGGAACCTCTAGTGACGGCTCTAAAGTACTTCCCTTCAAAACTTCGCTTTTGGGTGTTATTGAGGATAAGAAATCTGAAGAATTTTATCTTCAACCAGTCTCTATATCATACAGTAAGCTTGACGGTATACCTTTGGAAATAAAATTTAGACCTTTTTTTGCTTGGTTTGGAAATATGGATTTAGTTTCGCATGCATGGAAATTTCTCGGACTTGGTTTTAGTGAAGTTAATGTTAATTTTCATGAGCCTAAAAAATTCTCTTACTTTAAAGATAGAAAGCATGCTGCTAAATATTGCCATGATAAAATTTCTTTCCAAATAAGCAGTAACTTCCAAAACATAGAGGTAGAAAAAAAAATCAGACTTTATGAATTTATGCTCTTGTAATAAGTTAAAATTTCTTTAATTATTTAATTTATGGACCAATCTTTCTTTGTAAAAACTTATGGTTGTCAAATGAATCAATATGATTCAGAAAAAATTGATGAATTACTTGTTAACAACGGATTTAAAAAGGCTAAAAACTTTGAGATGTCTGATGTTGCTATACTGAACACTTGTCATATAAGAGAGAAAGCAAGTGAGAAGTTTTACTCTGACTTAGGAAGGCTATCAATATTCAAGAAAAATAAGGAAAAAATTGGAGAAAAAATGCAGATTGTTGTCATGGGGTGCGTAGCCCAGGCAGAAGGTCATGAAGTAATAAAAAGAAATTCTCTTGTTGATTACGTAGTTGGTCCACAGAATATTCAATCTATTCCTAAATTATTAAAAACAAAATCAAAAGAGGTTGTTCACACAAACTTTTTGTGTGAGGAAAAATTCAGCTTGTTACCTAAATCTCACCTTCAGGGAGTTTCTAGACAAATAACAATTCAAGAGGGATGTGATAAATTTTGCTCTTTTTGTGTAGTCCCCTATACAAGAGGAAACGAATATTCACGATCAGTTGAGGAAATTTACGCTGAAGCAAAAAATCTAATCAAAAATGGAGCATTGGAAATAAATCTTCTTGGACAAAACGTAAGCTCATATAATTCGCATATTTTTAATGTCTCAGAAAAAAAATTAGTAGATTTATCAAAGTTGTGTAATATTTTGTCTTCAATAACTGAACTAAAAAGAATACGATATATAACATCACATCCCTCTGATATTAATGATGAATTAATTCTCGAACATAAGAATAATAAAAAGCTAATGCCATTTCTTCATTTACCAGTTCAGTCAGGTTCGAACAAAATTTTAAAAAAAATGAATAGAAAGTATTCTAAAGAAAGCTATATAAATTTAATAACCAAAATTAAGCGTGAAGTAAAAAATATGGCTTTTTCATCAGATTTTATTGTGGGTTATCCAGGAGAAACAGATAACGATTTTCAAGAAACACTTGATTTAATTGACAAAGTAGTTTTTGCCAGCTCATATTCATTTAAATATTCATCAAGACCCGGAACACCAGCTTCATTAATTAAAGACAAAATTGATGATTCAATTTTAAATAAAAGACTAAACAAGATTCAAAAAGTACTAAATGAGCAACAAAGATCTTTCAATGAGACATTCTTAGACAGAGAAATTGATGTATTATTTACAAATTCAGGAAAAAAAATTAACCAATATGTCGGAAGAACACCTTTTTTACAACCTGTTCATGTTTTTTCTTCTAGCAACCTAGTTGGAAAAATTTTAAAAATTAAAATAGAAAGATTGACCTCTTTCTCATTTCATGGAAGAATTTTAAGTTCGTAAAAGGTTTGAAAAAAAAATTAAAAAAAAATGAACTATTTTCTAGAATTATCTCCTTCGAGGATAATTTAATTCTTCCTGATTTCTTTGGAAGTAATGATGAAAACTTGAAAAAGCTCGAAGATGCATTTAATGTTAATATTTTTCCAAGAGGTAATTATTTGAAGATCGAGGGTTTATTTGACAATGTCGAACATACAGACCTTGTTTTAAAAAAGCTTTACGAAGGGGTTAAAAAAAATAAGTTTTTAGGTTCATCCGATATTGATACCATCATCAAAATTTTTAAAAACCAGAATTATGAAAAGCCAATTAAGGAGTATGAAGTGATTGAGTCCTCAAACATTGTAGCAGGAAGAAAAATTATAAAACCAAGGTCGAAAAAACAGTTAGAATATTTTAATTTAGTAAAAGAGAAACAAATGGTCTTTTGTTGCGGGCCCGCTGGGACAGGCAAAACATATCTAGCTGTAGCTTATGCTGTTTCTATGTTAAAATCAGGTGAAATTGAAAAGATTATCCTAACTAGACCTGCTGTTGAGGCAGGCGAAAGACTGGGTTTTCTCCCTGGAGATATTAAAGAAAAGATTGATCCATACTTAAGACCCATTTACGATGCCTTAAACGATATGCTTTCATTTTCCGAAGTAATAAAAAAAATAGAATCTGGATTTATAGAAATCGCTCCCCTTGCATTTATGAGAGGAAGGACATTATCTGATGCGTTTATTATTTTAGATGAGTCACAAAATACAACAGCTGTTCAGATGAAAATGTTTCTAACAAGATTAGGTGAAAATTCAAAAATGATTATTACTGGAGATTTGTCTCAGGTTGATTTACCATCTGGGACAAAGTCGGGTTTGAGAGAATCAATAAATATATTAAAAAATGTTCAAGAGATTGGTTTTCTAGAGTTTTCAGATAGTGATGTTGTAAGAAACCCTTTAGTATCAAAAATTGTAAAAAAATATGAAAAGTTTGAAAAAGATGAAGGTGTTGGAAAAGAATATGTGTAGCCTTTTAAAATGATTGAATTTAATTTTGAGTACTTGGGTTCCTTCAGTGAATGTGAGATTAAGAGAATTGTAAAAAAGGCAATATCTGAAGTTTTGAAAGAGATGGACTTTAAAAAAAAATATTACATTTCAGTTTTACTAACTAACAATAATGGCATTAAAAAAATCAATAGAAGATATAGAAAAATTAATAAGTCAACGAACGTCTTATCTTTTTCACAAAATGATGAGAGATTTATAACTAAAAAAACGTCTAAAATTATTCTCGGTGATATCGTAATATCCTTGGAAAAGATTAAAAAGGAATCTAAGTTGCAAAATAAACAGTCATCAGATCATTTAACTCATATGGTAATACATAGTCTTTTACACCTATTAGGTTTTAATCATGAAAAATTAAAAGATTTTAGGATAATGAAACAAAAAGAAATAAATGTTCTATCAAAATTGTCAATTTCTTCACCGTACGCAATTAATGATTAAAAATTTATTTTATAAACTTAAAGGTTTAATAAAGTTTTCTGAAAAGGAAAATATTAAAGATGTTTTAGAGGATCTAATTGAAGAAGATGTTAATGGCTCAAATAATATTGATGCAGGTACGCGTAATATTTTTAAGAACGTTATTAACCTGAGTGATAAATGTATTGAGGATATAATGATACCTAGGGCTGATATTGATGCAGTGTCAGTTGATACAACTTATAATGAACTAGTATTTTTTATTGATAAAACAAAGCACTCAAGAATCCCTGTCTTTGATAGTAATTTAGATAAAATTTTGGGAATGATACATATTAGAGATCTGTTTGAGAAAATACACAATAGTAGTATTAAAAATAAGAAATTAAAAATTTCAAAAAAAATAGTAAGAAAAATTTTATTCTCCTCACCGACAATGAAAATTTTAGACCTCCTTTTAAAGATGCGATCTGAGCAGATTCATATGTCAATAGTTGTGGATGAATTTGGAGGTACTAATGGCCTGGTAACTATTGAAGATTTAGTAGAAGAAATAGTTGGTGAAATTAAGGACGAGCATGATTCTGAAGAAGCTGAAGAAATAAAAAAAGTTTCTAAAAAGATCTATGAGCTCCCAGCTAGAGTGTCTTTAGAAGATTTTGAAAAAGAAATTGGAGTAAAACTTAAGATTGAAAAAAAAGATGAAATTGATACGATTGGTGGATTTATATTTTTCCTTATAGGAAGGATTCCAGGTAGAGGAGAGGTTATAAATTATAATAAAGTATTGGAGTTTACAATAATAGAAGCTGATACTAGACGAATTAAAAAGATTCTAGTCACTTTAAAATAATGAACAAAAGCTCATTATGGATTTTTATAACCCTTGGAGTTTTTCTTGGAGTTTCGCAATCTTACTTCTTTCTGATACCAATTGTAATACTGACATACTCAATATTTATTAAAAAAATTCTCTTGAAAGAAAATCTTAAAGATTCTTTTTTTGCAGGCTGGAGCTTTGGTTTTGGTTTTTATATTGGCTCAATGCATTGGATAATTTCTCCTTTTTTAATCTATGAAAGACATTTTTTTTTATCTCCCATTTCAATTCTCTTCCCTGTGTTAATGGGATTATTTTTTTCCATCCCTTCTATTTTAATAACAATTTCAAAAAACTTTATTTTTTTTTTACAGAATTTCTCTTATTTCAAAAGCCTTTATGATATCAATCTTTTTCTTTTTAGCAGAGATTGCTAAATCACATTTATTTGGTGGTTTGCCATTAAATTTAAGCGGACATTTGTGGGCATTTAATAACGAGTTTATTCAAGTTTGCAAATTTGTTGGAGTAATGGGATTAAGCTTTCTTACTCTTTTTTGGGTAAGTTGTTTATCAATTTTTTTAATCGAAAAAAAATTATCATATAGCTTTATAACTTTAATCTTCTTCCCATGTTTTTTGTTCAGCTTCAACTTTTTTTCAAATTCAAAAAAATCAGAAGTTGTAAATAATCAAGTAAATTTCAGAATAATTCAACCTAATATTCCTCAAATTGAAAAATGGAATAAATTATATTTTGAAAAAAATCTAAATAAATTATTAGAGCTAACAACTGAGGAAAATATTAACGAAGAAGAGAAAATTGTAGTGTGGCCAGAGGTTGCGCTCACTTACTTTTTAACTGAAGAACCTGATGTTATTGAATATTTAAAAAAAAAAATACCTGAAAATATTACACTCATTACTGGTGGGTTAAGAAGAGAGTTTGATGCAAAAAGCTTTAAACTTTTTAATTCGTTATATTTAATCGAGAATGATACTTTTGATTTTTACGATAAAAAAAAGTTAGTTCCATTTGGAGAGTTTGTTCCATTTAGAGGAATATTGAATTCTTTCAAGTTAGCGCCAGGCATTACAGATTTTAGTAAGGGAGATCAGCCAAACCAAATGAGAATTAACTTACGAGAGGATGAACTTTTTTTTGAACCTTCAATTTGTTATGAAGCTATTTTTCAAACATTTTCCAAAAATAAATCTTCATTATTTGTAAATATAACCAATGATGCTTGGTTTGGTGAGACTATTGGTCCAAGACAACACTTGGCAGCACAGATTTTTAGATCAGTAGAGAAGGCAGTGTTTTTTTTAAGATCTGCTAATTCTGGGATTTCAGTTGTTGTAGACAAAAAAGGTAAAATCTTAAAAAAAATTAATCTTAATACAACGGGTTACATCGATATAAAAATTTTGCTTTCTTCTGAAGAAACTTTTTTTGAAAAATATGGTAATATTTCAGTTTTTGTAATAATTCTTTTGCTTGGTTTATTATTTTACTTGATTGAATTTTTAATTTCTTTAAAAAGGTATAATTAACTTCTAAATAAATGAAAGATATCATAGAAGATTTTGAATTTACAAGTGAGTCTGTCTCAGAAGGTCACCCAGATAAAGTTTGTGACCAAATATCTGACACTATTCTTGACCTATTTATGGAAAAAGATAACAACTCAAGAGTAGCATGTGAAACTTTGGCAACCACTAATAAAATAGTTCTTGCTGGAGAAATAAATTTAAAAAAAAAAAAAGATGAAATTAGTGAAAGCTCAATTGATGAGGCTGTTAGAAAAAAAGTTAAGGAAATTGGATATGAGCAAGATGGATTCCACTGGAAAGATTTAAAAATAGAAAATTTACTTCACGATCAGTCAACAGATATATCACAAGGAGTGGATAAAGATGAGTCAGCAGAACTTTACGGTGCTGGTGATCAGGGTATAATGTTTGGTTACGCATGTGATGAGACAGATAGCTTCATGCCTGCACCAATAGATTACAGTCATAAAATATTAAAAACACTTGCAGATTATCGTCACAAAAATGATTCTTTCTTTGGACCAGACTCTAAAAGTCAAGTGAGCGTTATTTATAAAAACAATATACCTGAAAAAATAAGTTCCATTGTTGTATCTAGCCAGCACTTAGATTCGGCTAGTAATGATGAAATTAGAAAAAAGATTTTAGAAATAATTCAAGAATCTATCCCAAATGTGATCCTACCTTCAGAGAAAAAAATTCTAACAAACCCAACTGGTAGATTTGTAATTGGTGGTCCTGATGGTGATGCTGGCTTAACTGGAAGAAAGATAATTGTTGATACATATGGCGGAGCTGCCCCTCATGGTGGAGGCGCATTTTCAGGAAAGGATTACACAAAAGTTGATAGATCAGCGGCTTATATGGCAAGATACTTAGCAAAAAATATTGTAGCTAGTGGAGCTTCAAGAAAATGTTTGATTCAACTATCCTATGCTATTGGTGTTTCAGAACCGATTTCAATTTTTGTTCAAATTGACAAGGAAAAAAACTCTAAGGCGACAAAGTTAATAGATATTATTAAAACTAACTTTGATTTAACACCTTTCGGTATTAAGTCTTTTTTAAAACTTGACAGACCAATTTATGCCGAGACAGCATCATATGGACACTTCGGAAGAGAATATGATCAATCTAAAGGAACTTTTACTTGGGAATCATTGTCAAGTTTAGACCTATTTAAAAAAAATTTCTAATGCTCAATTTCTATGGAAGACGACATCCTAGGAACATCAAAAACGATCAACTAAAAAACCTAAGTGACTTTGAGTTTTTTCTTGATAAAAACAAATTAAAAAGATTTAAAACCTATATAAAAAATTTTGATACTTTAAATTTAGAGATTGGTTTTGGTGGAGGAGAAAATATTTTTGCTCAGTCAAAAAAAAAAAAAAAAGATTTATTTTTAGGTTGCGATCCATATTTAAGTGGTTCGTTTAACCTAAGAAAAGATATCAAAATTCACGGTTTAAAAAATCTTTTTTTTACCAGTCTAGATTTTTTAGAATTGTTTGTCTTTTTAAAAGGTATCACTTTTAAAAAAATAATAATTTTATTTCCTGACCCATGGCCAAAAAAGAGACACAATAAAAGAAGGTTAATTAATTCTGAATTTGTTAATCTTTTAGAATCAATAACTTTTGATAAAACAAAAATAATTATCGCAACTGACCATCATGACTATTTAAATCAGATTCTTTACGAGTTCTATAAAAGTAAACATTTCAAACTTTCAACTGAAGTGATTAATTATGAAGTTGAAGCTAATTTTGGTATTCCTTTGACTAAATACTACACGAAGGCCAAAAAAAGTAATAAAGAAGTATATTTTTTACTTTTTGAAAAAAAAAATCTTAAAAAATTTTTTTAAAAACATTTAAGTTTATTCAAAGTATTGGTATGAATTAACCATAAATATTTATAAAGTAGAATTTGTAAATATTAAGGAAAGAAAAATTGGAAAAAAATGAAGCCATAATAGGCAAAAACCTTGAAATTTTAGATGTTGCAAAAACAATTGCAAAGGAGAAGGGAATAAGTGCCGAAGAAGTCTTGGAAGCTATGGAAGTTGCAATAGCAAAAGCTGGAAGAACGAAATATGGATATGAACTAGATATTAGAGCTGAAATAGATAAAGAATCAGGCTACATTGGTTTGTTTAGATATAGAGAAGTTGTCGAAAGTTTAGAAGACCTTGAGTCTGAAGAAAATAATAATGAAAATAATAATGAAAATAATAATAAAGTATTACTAACTGACCTACCCAAAGAAAAAAATAAACTGAAAATTGGAGAATTTCTTGTAGAGGAGCTACCTCCTTTAGATTTTGGTCGTATTGCTGTCCAAACCGCAAAACATGTAATCTTTCAAAAAGTGAAAGAGGCAGAGCGTGTAGTTCAGTTTAATGAATTTAAAGATAAAGTTGGTGAAATAGTTAATGGAGTTGTCAAAAGAGTAGAATTTGGAAACTTAATTGTAGATTTAGGCAAAGGTGAAGCAATTTTGAAAAAAGATGAGCTTTTGAACAGAGAAATTTTTAGAAGATCGGATAGAATAAGAGCTTTTATCACAGAAGTAAAATTTGATCTTAAAGGACCTCAAATCTTTTTATCAAGGGCACATAATAGTTTCCTTGTAAAACTTTTTGAACAGGAAGTTCCAGAGATTTATGATGGAATAATTGAAGTCAAATCTGTGGCTCGTGACCCAGGAAGCAGGGCAAAAATAGCTGTTTTTACCAAAGAAAAAAGCATTGACCCAGTAGGAGCGTGTGTTGGTATGAGAGGTAGTAGAGTTCAAGCTGTAGTTAACGAGCTACAAGGCGAGAAGATTGATATAGTTTTATGGTCAGAAGATATTGCAACCTTTATAGTCAATGCATTAGGTCCTGCAGAGGTAGAAAAAGTTGTAATTGAAGAAGATTTAAAAAAAATTGATGTAATTGTTCCTGACGAACAACTTAGTCTTGCTATTGGAAGAAAAGGACAAAATGTTCGTTTAGCTAGTTCTTTATCAGGATGGAGCATTGACATTCTTACTACCTCCCAGGAATCAGAAAAAAGAAGCGAAGAGTTTAAAAATTTATCACAGGGCTTTATTGATAATTTGGATGTTGATGAGGTAATCGCACATCTTTTAGTTACTGAAGGTTTTTCATCAATTGATGAGGTAGCAATGGTATCGACAGATGAGCTTGCTTCAATTGAGGGTTTCGATGAGGAACTTGCTAAAGAACTTATTAGTAGAGCTAATAATTTTATAGAAAAAATTAAAAAAGAAGATTTAGAGGCATTAAAGTTAGCTGGAGTTGAAGATTTTTTATTAAACCATAATACATTAACTACAAGTCAACTCATGAAATTAAAAGAAAATGAAATAATCACAAGAGATCAACTTGCCGATTTATCTAGTGATGAATTGATTGATATATTAACTGAACTAGAAAGTAACATTGCAGATCAGATAATTTTAGAGTCAAGAGAACACTGGTTTAAAGATTAAAATGGAAGAAAATAAAGATAAAAAAACAGAAAATTCAGGAAAGCTTCAGCTTAAAAAAACATTTAATGTTGGGCAAATCAAGCAGAGTTTTTCTCATGGAAGAACAAGATCTGTATCTGTTGAGATAAAAAAAAAAAGAGTCCTTCGAGGTTTAAATGAAAATACTGACTTAGCTAAAAAGGTATTTAAAGAAGAGGATGATTCTGAAAATAAAATTAAGCATGAAAAAATAGATAACCAAAAAGATATTAAAAAAACTGACAGTAGTTTTAAAAGAAATAA
The DNA here is from genome assembly GCA_002690875.1 of Rickettsiales bacterium. The sequence goes on along the minus strand of NZGH01000056.1, from coordinate 5,269 downwards.
CAATGATAAAGCAAGTCATGAAAAGAAAATAGAAAAGCTCGAACAACCAGATAAAAAAAGTCCAAAAAAATTTCCGAATAACCAAAACGATAGACCAAATTTTCCTGGCCCTCAAAATGATAAAGAGGAAAAGTTTAAATCTCAAAAATTTGCAAAGGTTCCTAAAAGTTTCGAAAATAGAAGACAAGGAAAGTTAACGATTTCTGAGGCTCTCAACGACGAAAATGAAAAAGTGAGGTCCCTAGCAGCAGTTAGGCGAGCAAGAGAAAAAGCTAAATTAAGGAATCTTAATAATTTAGAAAACAAAGAAGTTTTAGAAAACAAAGAAAGAAAGAAAAAAGAAATCATTATCCCAGATTTAATAGGTGTTGGTGAGTTAGCATCAAGAATGGCTGAGAAGTCATCAACTCTCATAAAAATGCTCATGAAGTTGGGAGTAATGAGTACAATAAATGAGACAATTGATGGTGATACAGCGGAGCTTTTAGTTATTGAGTTAGGTCATATCCCAAAAAGAGTAAGTGAATCTGATGTAGAGCTAGGTTTAGATGGTAAAGAGGATACGGATAAGGATTTAGTATTTAGACCACCAGTAGTTACTATTATGGGTCATGTCGACCATGGAAAAACATCAATTCTTGATGCAATTCGACAAAAAAAAGTTGCATCGACGGAGGCAGGAGGAATTACACAACATATAGGTTCTTATATAGTAGAGAATAAAGAAAAAAAGATTACTTTTATCGATACTCCTGGTCATGCAGCATTCAGTCAAATGCGAGCTAGAGGTTCAAATATTACTGATATAATTATATTAGTAGTTGCAGGAGATGATAGTGTTAATGAACAAACAATAGAAGCGATAAGTCATGCAAAAGCATCTAAGTGTCCTATAATTGTTGCAATTAATAAAATTGATCTTGACACAGCTAATCCTCAAAAAGTTGAGAACGACCTGATGAAGCATGAAATAATAAGCGAAAAAATGGGTGGAGAAAGTGTTTTTGTAAATGTATCAGCTAAAACTAAAGAGGGGCTAGATGAACTTTTAGATGCTATTCAACTACAAGCAGAAATGATGGAGTTAAAATCAAACCCTAATAGATCGGCTGAAGGGTCAGTGATCGAGTCAAAAATTGAAAAAGGAAAGGGTACAGTTGTCTCTATTCTTATAGAAAAAGGAACGTTAAACGTTGGAGATGTAGTTGTTGTAGGAAAAGAATGGGGAAAAGTACGAGCTTTATATAACGACGAGGGAAAGCGACTACAAATGGCTTTGCCGAGTTACCCCGTTGAAGTAGTGGGTTTATCAGGTGCTCCAGAATCAGGTGAAAAATTAGTTGTTGTCGAAAGCGAGGCAAGGGCAAGAGAAGTTACTCAATATAGGTCAAGAATGAAAAGAATTGAAGAAAATTCAACTGTAAAAAGGGTGTCTATTGATCAAATGTTACAAAACAGTTCAGAAGAACAAAAAGTTTTTATTTCAGTAATTATAAAAACAGATGTTCATGGATCAAAAGAAGCAATTGAACAAAGCTTAAAAAAAATGAATTCTGAAAAAGTTGAAATTAAAATAGTTCATTCTGGTGTTGGTGAGATTAATGAATCAGATGTTACTCTAGCTACAGCTTCTGCGGCAAGAATTTTTGGTTTTAACGTTAAAGCAAATGTTCAAGCAAAAAATTTGTCAAAAAGAGAAAAAATATCTATTAAATATTTCAGCATAATCTACGAAGTTATTGATGAGGCTCAAAAAATAATAGACGGAATATTTGAGTTGGACTTTAAAGAAGAACTTGTTGGTAAAGGCACAATAAAAAAAATTTTTGAAATGTCAGATTCCTCAAAAGTTGCAGGATGCTCAATTGATGAAGGTAAGGTTACGACAAAATCAGCAGTAAAAATCTTTAGAGAAGAAAAGTTAATTAGCGAGGTCGATATTCAAAGTTTAAGGAGAGAAAAGAATGAGGTTAAGGAAGTTTCGTCAGGGTTAGAGTGTGGAATAGGGCTTTATAAATTTAATGAAATTCAAGAAAATGATAAATTAGAATTTTACTTAAGAGTCAGCAATGATAAAGCAAAATGATTTTAAGCTATTTAAAATTCCAAAAAAAAATTCTAGATTTGAAAAATTAACTCAGCTCATTAAAAAAACATTAGGTGAGATTTTTTTGAATCAAGACTTTAGAGATGATGAAGGAAATAACCTCCTGATTTTTATTGATGAGGTTGCACTTTCAAAAGATGGAAAAATAGCCACTGTTTTTTTAACTAACTTTTCAAAAAAAAATAAATTAAGTGAAAGCGAATCTTTAGGATTAATTGATGATAATTTAATAAAGATAAAAAAAGAATTTTCCGAAAAAATTTTTCTACGATATACCCCTAAATTAAAATTTCGATTTGATTATTTAAGAAAACAATCTTTTGAAATTGATAAAATTATTGATGGTCTATAAAGATATTAAGTAATTATTATGAATGAAAATAATATTAACGGATGGATCTTTTTAGATAAACCAATAGGGATTTCCTCTAATAAAGCATTACAAAAAGTAAAAAAAATTTTTCATAATTGTAAAGCTGGTTATGTGGGTACTTTAGACCCGCTTGCATCTGGGTTTCTTCCAATTGCGTTAGGAAAGTCTACAAAAACAATAAAGTATTTATCTGACTGTGACAAAGAGTATGTTTTTGAAGTTACCTGGGGCATGCATTCATCGACTGGTGATCTTGAGGGTGAAATAAAAAAATATAATAAAATTTATCCCTCATCAGAACAAATTAAAAATACTGTTAAAAAATTTATTGGAGACTACTATCAAGTTCCACATAAATTTTCATCTAAAAAAGTAAATGGAAAGAAGGCTTATGAATTTGCTCGAAAAAAAATACATATTGATTTAACAAAAGAAAAAAAAAAGATTTCAGATCTTAAAATTATTAATCAAATTTCAGAGTCCAAAACTTTTTTTTACATTAAATGTAGCTCGGGCACATACATTAGAAGTTTAGCAGAGGATATGGCTAAAGCTTTAAATACATTTGGTTTAGTTTCTTCATTGAGACGTGTTGGGTTTGGAAATTTGGATAAAAAACTTATTTCACTAGATTATTTATTGAGTTTAGTGCATATTGAGTGTTTTTTAAGTGTTTTAAAACCAATTGAAAAGGTTTTTAAGGAATTTAACGAGATTCATTTGGATATGAATGAGTTTGCTCTTATATTAAATGGAAGGCCTGTTGAAATGAGTAAAATTACAGACCCTTATGGTGATCTTGCATTTGCAAAGTTTAAAAACGAATTAGTTGCAGTAGGGTACTTAAAGAATGGTAATTTTTATCCAAAGAATTTATTAAATAATCTTGTTGTTTGAAAGGATTGAATATTGTGGCAAGTAAAGACGAGAAGAAAAATAAACATGTTGGTGGAAGTGAATTTCAAATCACTCTGTTTACCAATAGAATAAAAAATTTAACTGAGCATCTAAAGCTTAACAAAAAAGATGAAAACACAAGAAGAGGTTTAATGAAATTAGTTGGGAAGCGAAAAAGACTTTTGAGCTATGTTAAAAGAAAAAGTAACGATAATTATGAGTCGCTTATTAAATCTCTNGGCTTAAGACGCTAAATTACTGGAGATAAAAAGATGTTTAATGTATCAAGTGTCCAACTAGACTGGCAGGGACTCAACTTAAAATTAGAAACAGGTATGATTGCCAGACAATCNGANGGAGCNGTTTTAGCNACGNTAGGTNGCACAAGTGTTTTGTGCACTGTCAATGCTTCAAGAGAATCTGATCCGAGTAAAGATTTTTTTCCCTTATCAGTTCATTACATAGAAAAAGCATATGCGGCGGGAAAGATTCCTGGAGGNTTCTTNAANAGAGAGGGGAGACCGTCAGAAATAGAAATTTTGAACTCAAGGCTTATTGATAGACCAATGAGACCTCTTTTTCATAAAGACTTTAAAAATGAAACNCAAATAATATGCACAGTACTAAATTATGATNGAGAAAACGATCCTGCAATTTGNTCTTTGATAGGTGCATCGGCGGCAACAACTATTGCTGGTTTACCCTTTCTGGGACCTATTGCAGCTGCAAGNGTNGGTTTCTCTNACGGNGANTTTATTTTNAACCCTACNANAGANGANNTAAATGAAAGTGAACTAGATTTAGTTGTTTCAGGAACAAAAAGNGGTGTTTTGATGGTTGAGTCAGAAGCAAAAGAATTANCTGAAGAAATAATGCTTGGNGCTGTNCAATTTGGTCACAAGGAGTCNCAGTGCGTAATAGATAAAATTATAGANCTTGCTGAAAAATCAGCTAAAGATTCATGGGAAGTAAANNCNAAAGAAAAACNTANTTTTCNNTCTGACCTTGAAACNTTNNCTANAAAAACTTTTGAACCTNTNTATAAAATNAAAGAAAANAAGAAAAGAAATGANTCANTNAATGANGCNAGAANNCAAATAGTNANTAAATTTTCAGAAGANGANANTGANTCNNATGNNATNANNGATTNNATTAAAAANATTGANAAAGAGATTGTTAGAGGGTCAATTNTGAAAACAGAGAAAAGGATTGATGGAAGAGACNTNGATACTGTGAGAGATATTGATGTAAAAGTTGATATTTTAGATAATGTACATGGAAGTGCTTTGTTTACNAGGGGNGAAACTCAGGCAATAGTTACCACNACTCTAGGNACAAGTTCTGATGAGCAGATGCTTGACACTTTAGANGGTGNCCTTAAGGAAAAATTTCTTCTTCANTATAATTTTCCTCCTTTCTCAGTAAATGAAGTNGGAAGAATNGGTTCNACNGGCAGAAGGGAAGTTGGACATGGAAAGCTTGCATGGCGTTCAATTNACCCNGTGCTCAGAGAAGTTNNTGATTTTCCTTACACACTNAGNGTTGTNTCAGAAATAACNGAATCTAANGGTTCATCNTCAATGGCAACNGTTTGTGGNACATCCTTGTCTTTAATGGATGCTGGTGTTCCGATCAAGAAACCAGTTGCTGGCGTGGCTATGGGATTAATAAAAGAAAAGGAAAAATTNGTAGTTTTAACTGATATCCTTGGAGATGAAGATCATCTCGGCGATATGGATTTTAAGGTCGCAGGCACTAACGAGGGTATAACGGCTCTCCAGATGGATATAAAAGTTGATGGTATCACTCAAGAAATAATGAATGAAGCTTTGTCCAAAGCTTTAGTGGCTAGGAAACATATATTAAAAGAAATGAATAAAGTTATAGATAAA
>NZGH01000055.1 GCA_002690875.1 Rickettsiales bacterium | reverse complement strand
ACCATGGCTTGGTCTCTCTGCATTTATTACTTTATCACTTCAACTAAGTTTACTGGTTTTTATTGGTGAAGCTGTTAGAGATGCATTTGACCCAAGAAAGGTAATTTGATATGAAATCTTTACTTGAGATTAAAAATCTTAGTATTACCTTCGAGTTTAATGATCAAATAGTTAATGCCGTAAAAGATAGTAGTTTTAAAATTAAAAAAGGTGAATGTCTTGCTATTGTAGGCGAAAGTGGTTCTGGAAAATCAGTTACAGCTTTAGCAATAATGAGATTAATAAGGTCAAACTCGCAACTTAAAATTACAGGGAGTGCGATATATGAAAAAAAAAATCTCTTAAATTCAGATGAGTTAAATTTACAAAATATAAGAGGAAAAAAAATTTCAATGATTTTTCAAGAACCTATGACATCGCTAAATCCTCTTCACAATATTGAAAAACAAATTACTGAGTGTCTTGCATTAAACCAAAAATCAAAAAAATCAAAATGTATACAATTACTTAAAGAAGTTGGTATAGAAAACCCTGAACAAAGATTGTATCACTTTCCACATCAGTTATCAGGGGGACAAAGACAAAGAGTTATGATTGCAATGGCGATAGCTAACAATCCTGACTTGCTAATTGCTGATGAACCAACAACTGCCCTTGATGTTACAATTCAAAAACAAATATTAGACCTCTTAGATAAATTAAGAAAAAAATATAAAATGTCTCTTTTGCTAATCACTCATGATCTTGGAATTGTCAAAAAGATTGCTCATAGAGTATGTGTAATGGAAAAAGGTAAGATTGTTGAACAAAATACAACGTCTGAAATCTTTAGCAAGCCAAAACATATTTACACCAAGAAGCTTATTAACTCAAAACCTAGAGAAAAAAAAAATAAAAAAAAAAATAATGAAATCATCCTATCTGTAAAAAATCTCAGTGTTTATTATAAAAACACAAATAGTTTTTTCTTTAAAAATAAAAACGATGCTTTTCAAGCTGTAAAAAATCTTAACTTTGAGATCGCTAAAGGAGAAACTCTTGGAATTGTTGGTGAAAGTGGTTCTGGAAAAAGTTCTATTGCACAAGCCTTAATTAAACTTATTGATTCTGAGGGAAATTTCTTTTTTAAAAATAAAAATATTTCAAATCTTAATGAAAAAAACTTTAGATCTTATCGAAAAAATATTCAGATAATTTTTCAGGACCCCTTTGCTTCACTGAGTCCTCGTCTCACTGTCCAGGATATTGTAAGTGAGGGGCTCGAAGTACATAATAAAGAAAAATCAAAAAAAGAAATGGAAAGTTTAACAAAAAAAATAATCCAAGATGTTGGTCTTGATTCTTCAATGCTTTCTAGATACCCCCATGAGTTTTCGGGTGGACAACGTCAAAGAATTGCAATAGCCCGTGCTCTTATTTTAAATCCAGATCTTATAATTCTCGACGAGCCAACTAGTGCACTTGATATGACCGTGCAATCACAGATAGTTGATTTACTTCTAAATCTGCAGGAAACAAAACAGCTAACTTACATATTCATTAGTCATGATTTAAAAATAGTTAAGGCCTTATCAGATAAAATAATGGTGATGAAGTCGGGTAAAATTATTGAGTTTGAAGAAAAAAATAAGATTTTTTTAAAACCTAAAAGTGAATACACAAAACAGTTGCTTGGTTCAGCTTACTTTTAAATTCTTTTAATAAGTTCCAGAAGTGCTCTTATACCCATTGCCTCTCCGCCCTCATAGGAACAAAATTTATTAGCTTTAGTCCATGCCATTAGGTCTATGTGTATCCACGGAATATCTTTTACAAATTTTTGTAAAAATAATGCAGCTGTAATTGCTCCACCAAACATACTATTTCCTATATTTTTGAAATCAGCATGTGCAGAGTTTAATTGACCTGAATAATTTTCCCATAACGGTAACTGCCATAGTGGGTCACCAGTTTTTTGAGATAGATCAATCAATTTCATAGCCAAATCTTCATCGTTACAAAAAAAGCTTGGGACATCTATGCCCATTGCCACTCGAGATGCTCCGGTTAGTGTTGCCATATCAATTATAAGATCAGCATTTTTTTCACATGCATAGGTTATTGCATCAGCTAGAATTAATCTTCCTTCGGCATCTGTATCACCTATTTCAACAAAACTACCATTTCTACTTTTAATAATGTCTGACGGTCTTATTGATTTTTTTGAAACAGAGTTCTCAACCAAACACAACAACAGTCTCAAGTCTACATCAAGATTAAAATCACTTATTAACTTTGCTAGACCAATACAATTTGCAGCCCCACCCATATCTTTTTTCATCAATGACATTCCTGAGCCAGTTTTTATATTTAGCCCTCCGGTATCGAAGGAAACACCTTTTCCAATTAAAAATACTTTTTTCTTTGATTTTTTTTTATTGAATTTAAATTCACAAAAAATTGGTTTTTTTGAGTCGTCAGCCCCCTGACCCACAGCTGATATTAAGGGGAAGTTTTTTTCGAGTTTCTTTCCAACCACAAAATTGGTAAGAGTAAATTTTTTTAAAAATTTTTTTGCTGCATTAAAGATTTCGTTCGGACCTAAAATATTTGCAGGTGTATTAATTAAATCTCTTATAAAAAAATAGGATTCGGTTAATAGACTGATTTCGTCGTTAGATTCATGAGAAATTTTTGGAATTTTTTTTTGGAATTTTTTAGACTGAAATTTGTTGAAATTGTAATTAGCTAGGTTCCATCCTAAAATAAAGTTTTTTACATCAGTTTGTTCGCATCCAAAGTAATCAATAAAGAAATCACCAGATTTACAGTATTTGCTTAAAGCTTGACCAATTAAGAAAAGTTTATAGTTTTTTTGAAGAGTATTAAGTTTTGAAATTTTTTCTAAATTTAGGAGAATTTTATCATCATCTTTTGAAACAGAGTATGATGTGAAATCTTCTAAAGGTATTTTTTTAAAATCCTGAGGAATTTGTTTTTTAAGAAAAAAAATATATATAGGTGTTTTTCTTAAATGTATTCTCTTACTTGTCATTGCCTTCTAAGAAATATATAATTGTTTTTCTTTAAAGCAATAAAAAAGGGGATTTATGAATCTATTTTCTAAACTAACGCTATCATTTTTAACCATATTATTAACTTCGCTCTTGCCTCAAATAACCATGGCAGCAGAAGGTTCGAGTGGCCCAACAAGTCTTGATATGATTACAAGTCCTGCTGCTATTTTTTGTATTATCTTATTTATCGTTGCATACGCATTCGTCATGGCAGAAGAATTCACGCATTTTAGGAAATCTAAACCAGTGATTCTTGCTGCTACTCTAATTTGGGTAATAATTGCTTATGTTGCCTCACAAGATCCCAACATTGGTGCTAAATGGGCAGAAACTCAGTTCAGACATGTTGTATTAGAATTTGCAGAACTTTTCTTCTTTTTATTTGTTGCAATGGCTTATGTCAATGCATTAACAGAAAGACGAATGTTTGATGCGTTGTGTGCATGGTTATCAAATAATAACTTTAGCTATAAAAAAATATTTTTGATTTCTGGAGTTATAGCTTTTTTTCTTTCCCCTATTGCTGACAATTTAACTACAGCCTTAATACTTGGAACCGTCGTTATGGTTGCAGGTCGAGGAAATAAAGCTTTTGTAGTTCCTGGTCTAATTAATATTGTTGTAGCTGCCAACGCTGGAGGAGCCTTTTCTCCTTTTGGTGATATAACCACATTAATGGTATGGCAACGAGGGTTTGTTTCCTTTTTTGACTTTTTCAATATTTTTGTACCATCGGTCGTAAATTACGTTGTTCCTGCAGCAATTATGTACTTTGCGATTCCTAACGAAGTTCCAAAAGGAGACGGAAAAAAGGTAACTATCCTTCCCGGAGGTAAAGTAATTGCTGCACTTGGAATTTTAACAATTACTTTAACAGTTACTGGGCATAACGTTCTTCATATGCCTCCTATTCTAGGGATGATGTTTGGTCTAGGAATGCTCGGAACTTACGGCTACTTTCTTAAAACTAGATATCCTGAAAAAAATAAATTTGATATTTTTGTCATAACCGGAAGAGCTGAATGGGATACACTTCTATTTTTCTATGGAATATTAGTCGCTGTTGGTGGGCTTGCTTCTTTAGGTTATTTAAAACTTATCTCTGATGATATGTATGTTACATTGGGTGCAACTTATGCTAATGTCTTAGTTGGCATCTTATCTGCTATTATTGATAATATTCCGATAGTCTATGCTGTATTAACAGCTCACCCAGAAATGGATATGGGACAGTGGTTACTGATTACACTAACAGCTGGTACTGGTGGCTCATTACTATCTATTGGATCTGCAGCAGGTGTTGCTTTAATGGGGCAAGCAAGAGGAGTTTATACTTTCTTTGCTCACCTTAAATGGGCATGGGCAATTCTACTTGGATATGCAGCGTGTATCGTTGTACATTTATGGATGAATGCTCATTTATTTGACTTAGTCCCTCTGGAGCGATAATGTTTTAATTAAAAATTAATGGCACGAAGTTAATTTATTTTTTTTCGTGCCATTTTTTTTAGTCAAATATTTCTTTTAAAATTTTTATATTTTTTTTAAAATAAAGTATGCAAAAAAATTTAATTCTTTTATCCTCTTTTTTTATAACTTTTTTTTTCTTTTCTCAAATTAAAAGTGACTCAATTTATAACACGGCGGGAGAGTATTCTACAAAAATTGGTAAGAGTAAAAATATGTTTAACTTCTCAACTGGCTTTGAGGGAAGAGTAGATAGTAATGGAAGTATTTATAATTCTTATGGTGATTATCTAGGAAGATTTGAAACTTACAATAATGAGAATAATACTTTAAGTGGATTTAAAGGTAGAATTGACGAATTTGGTAATATGTATGATTCGTTGGGAAGTTACCAAGGTAAGCTTGAGAGAAACGGAAATATATATGATTCTCAAGGAGGTTACAAAGGAAGCATTATTAAGTAGATATACTTTACCCATCTTAATAAAAGTTAAAAAGAGATTTCTACTTATCTAAAATTACTCTTTTTCCATTCCAATTTCATATATCTCAAAGCTGGCTTCCTCGATGTCACCTGTTTTAGCGTCAACATCAACCTTAATTTCATATCCAGCGTTAGACTGGATATCAAATTCGTAAGTAAGTGACCCGTTCAAACCTATTTCTCTTTCCTCATTAACAATTCTTCCAGGATGAATTTCAAGAACATTTACTCGTGCCTGTTCAATGCTAATCTTAGCCCCATTTTTAAATGTAGGGTTATTCTCGTCAACTTCCTTTTCGACTTCAATAATGTATCCCTCCTCCGCATTACATTCAACGTTATAGGTTGATCCATCATTAGAGGATTCAATATCAAATTCATAAATCGGGTCATCTCCCTCGATTTTAAATTCAAGTTTTCTGGCGTGTCCTGGGATTGTATCGTAAGCCTGATCCAAGCACTGCTCAACTTTTACAATGTCATACAGCTTGATATCGTCTAAATCCCGAGTATCGGCGTAAGCTGAAGAGAAGAAAGGAAGTGAAAGAAATCCAGTTAAAATTAATGAAGGTGTAGACTTGATCATGAAAATTATATTAATTCTTAAATTTAATAATTCAAGATTATAGTCAACTATCTACCAAGTAACATTAATCCCGGCGAAAATTACACGTGGTTGTCCAGGCGTAACAAAAGTTCCGCTTCCCCCTGTTCCGCTAACTTCGTTTTCCGCAAATATACCACCTGTTTCATAGTTGACTCCAAAAATATTTCTAGCAGTCAAAAAGAAGGTACCATTTGCACCTGCTCTGAATTTATCTCCCATGGAGAAGTTATACTCTGTTCCTACATTGGTTAAAATATGTCCAGGTAGTTTTAATCCTGCAGTATTGTCTTCATCACCTCTATAAAACTGAGATGAACTAGCTTCAATATCTGCACTAAAAGTCCAATTCTTCTTGAAAGAATAACCTACACCGAATCTTCCTATATGAGGAGAAATTCCCGGTATCTTTTTTCCATGCTTGATAGGAATCTGATATTGCTCTCTTAATTCATTATCGTCAAGATCATCATCATCATAGGTGTTTGATGGGTGGCCAACACTTGATATCATTTGAGAGGTTTCAAACGTCGCTCGAACATAGGCGTACTTTGAAAACCATGTCCACTTTTCACCAAGTTGTCCATTTAGGGCGAACTCAGCTCCAATTCTTTGTGTGTTACCAACGTTTCTGAAGTATCCGGTACCAACTCTGTTACCACCTATAAAAATGATATCACTGTAATTTCTTCCCGCGTAACCACTGACGTTCCACTTGATAGAGTGATCTATTCCCATCAATAGATAATTACCTGTTGTACCATTTGCTCCAATTTCAAAATTTCTGTTAACAACTTGATTAAGTGGAGGGTCAGCCTGAAATGAATTAGGTAATCTACATGGAGCATTAGGATCTGCACAAGCAAGCTCAGCAACTGATGGAGTTCTGCTAGATTCCTTATATGATGCAAATAGTCTAGTAGAGCCAATCAACGGAACATCATTAAATCTTTTAACAATCCCAACACCAGGGTTTATTCTCCAAAAATAGTGATGTCCATTTAAGGCCGTTCCATGCTGATCGTTCATTTCCATTGATGCCCAGTTCCAACGTGCGGAAACGTTTATAGAAGTTGTACTATTTAAATCGAATGTATTACTGCCATACAACGCTGTATTATGGGTAGTTGATTCAAGATTGGTAACAAATTGTTCCTCTCCTTCTTCATCAGTTACAACAAAAACTCCCGTGCCTTGAACTCCTCTATCAGCTTGAACAATTCCAAGCTCTGTTGATGAACCAAAACTGTTATGTGAAAAATCATAGTTAACTCCACCAATGAATGTATTTGAATAACCAAATAATTTTGAATCATAGGTTGATTGAAAGTTTAATCCAAAAGCATCCTGTTTGGTGTTTGATCTATTGATAGCACCAAAGTTTTCAATTTCATTTTCATCATCATCCACCTCTAGTCCTAATGCAGCATAGTTAATTGTACCTGATGCAGATAAAATTTGAACTCCGTCAGTATTTGTTTCAAACTCTCCGCATAAAATATTATCTGCTGCACCTGTTCTATCAAATCTCAAACCACAATCTCTACCTTCAAATTCGTCTCCATTATAATTTCTTCTTTCCATGTGACGATAATACATATTTCCTTGAAACGATAAATTATCATTAACAATATGATTACCACCCATATTAGCGTAATAATTTTTATTATGAGTATTATCAGGGTAAGTATAGACAGCATCTCTGCCCTCAAGATCCATCAATGTTAATGGAACAGCCCCATTACCCCTTAAATCAGTAAAAGCCTGACCAATATTTAGAAATAATTCTGTATCCTCTCCCCTATATCTAAAATCACTGTAAAAAGTCTCTAAATAGGATTCTGATTTATCTCTCCATCCTTTATCAACGTTAAAATTTGCTCCTAAGTAAACTGCATAGTCTCCGAAATTTTTACCATATTCTAATATTTCATTTGTTCTGCCATAAGATCCTCCAGAAAAAGTAGTCTTAGCACCTTCATTTTCAAAACCATTTTTCATTTGTAATGAAATAGCTCCACCAATAGCATTTTGTCCAAATATTGGGTCACCTCCACTAAAAACCTGCATATTATTTATGGCAAAGTCAGGTACTAAGTCCCATTGAACAACTTCACCAAATGATTCATTTATTCTCATACCATTTTGATAAATTGCCATTGCTTGAGCTGTCCCCAACAATGGGCCAGAGACATAACCTCTAAAATTAATATCATTTTGCATCGGAGAGCTATTTAAATTGGAGATTGATATACCACTAGCTTCTCTATTAAGAGTTTCAACGACCGAAAAATTTTTTTTTTTAGAAAGAGAGTCAACTCCAAATGACTGAACATTGGACGGAACCCTTTCTATGTTGATTCCTGAACCTTGAACAGGGGAGACTGATATTACGTTAACATCTGGTGCTACATATGTTCTATTTTGAGCTGAAGAATAACTAAAAACAAGTAAAGATATTACAATTACAATGCATCTGTTTAACCTATTAATTTGCTTCCCCCCACTTGTTAATTTAAGATATCAAGAATAAATTCTATGTCAAATCTAGTGTCACAATCAAAATGATCACTAATCATACTTTAATTTATAAAAGTTTTAGAGTTAAATCCAAAATAAAAAATTTTAAAAATTAAGTAAAATTTCTTTGGTTTTATAAATATAAATGTATATATAAACTTAATGTTACCATTCCTTAAAAAATTTAAAAAAGAAAACAATACTGAAGATATTTCAGATAATGAAAAAAACATCCTTATTACGTCTCTTCTAATTGAATGTGCTAAAGGAGACTACGATTTTTCTGATCAAGAGATTTCCAAAATCAAAGATCTTATTAAAAAAAAGCTAAAGATTGACCAATCAAAAGTAAATTCAATTTTTGATAATGCACTCGAAATGGTTGAAGAAAATGTTGAAATATATTCCCTCACTAAGGACATCAGAGATAACTTTAATAAAGAAGAAATTTTAGAAATTTTTGAGTATATGTGGTCTGTAGTACTAGCTGATGGAAGAGTTGATGATTTTGAGGCAGCATTAATGACCAAATTAGTAGGGCTTTTCCATCTTACAGGAAAAGAATCTGCTGAAGCAAAGAAAAAGGCTATGTCTCATCAATAGATATTTTTGATCTCAATTTTTTCCTTGATTGGTGAAATAATTTTCTATGCTTAATTGACTTTTCAGCCACTCTTTTTCTCCACAGTCTGAAACTGGATGGTTTCAAACTCTTCCTCATAAATTTTATTACCTCAGCTTCTGTTTTTCCTGTTTTTTCAAAAATTTCTTCAAAAGTAATTCTATCTGCCCATGCTGCCCAAATAATCCAATCTGTGTTTTCAATAGAAGGCTCAGTATTTTTTACTTTCGTTTGTGGAAAATTACTTTTTTTTGACATTAAAAAAGTTCCGCCTCTATTATATCAAGCTGTGCATTAAAGTCCTTTCCAAAAGCAACAAAAGCTATACTTTTTATTTCGGATGGATTGAACTTTTGCGGTTGATAAAAATTAGATTTTATAAAATCATCAAACTTAATTTCTACGTTGTTCCATTCTTTTGAAACAAAAAATTTACCTGAATAATATTGCCACGGCAAAAATAGTTTTTTTGTTCTTACGTGTATATAATACTCACTTTCAATTCCTCTTGCTTTAAGTCTAATTCCTTTGTAACTGTCATCTTTAATTTCATATTCTTTTCTCACTTGAATAAATCCACCATTGTTTTCGGTACTGACGTTACCTTCTAATCTAAGAAAAAATTTATTTTTATCTTTTTTTAGAGATGTTTTTCCCTCAGACACGCCTCCCATAACTTGATCAGAAAAAAAATTCCAATCTTCAAGTATAATTTTTTTTTCACTAACTTTATAATCGAGCAAATTCATTGCATTAATTTTTACACCTATTATAAAGGAGATTAAAGTTATTAATAGTTTCATAAACCTTACTCTAATATTATGAAAGAAAATGTAAATCTATTTCAAATTTTCAAAAAATTCAAAGCTAAAAATATGTTTGAGAGGATAAATGACTGATAATAAAGACGTTGATTTAGTTAATATTACCCAAAAAAAATGGGCTGAAATGGTATTAAAGATTGGGGATGCATACAGAAAGAAAAATAATTTAGATGATTTAGTATCTCAACTACTTCATAATATTTACGCATTTGATCATTGTAGTATTTTATTTAAACCAACTTTGGCTAAGCACAATCAATTTAGATCAACAAAAGAAGAATTCATATCTTATTTTCTCGGACAAAATAAAGTATGCAAAGAAGATATGGGTTTTGCTATAAAAAATTGGAAGTCAATTAAGTTTGAAAACTTTAAAATTGTTAATTACAATGATCAATTACTTTCTATGGGTAATTATTATTTTGAAGACTTTAAAAACGAATTACTAAAAGTTGAATACACTTTTGGTTTTATCAAGGTGAGTCCTAATGAATTAAGAATTAATTTGCATCATTCCTCATTACCATACAGTGACTAGGAAAAAAGAAGCTTAGTATTTATGAATAAGAGTATCCTTACAAATTTAATTTCAATTACTATAACAATCTATGGACTTGTCTCACCCATTTATTCAACTGAAATTTTTATGGCTGGATTATTTGCTCTTTCTGGTGGTCTTACAAATTGGCTAGCTATTCATATGCTTTTTGAAAAGATACCTTTTCTTTATGGTTCTGGTGTTATTCCAAACAGATTTGAAGATTTTAAAAATGGAATAAAAAATCTAATTATGAATGAATTTTTTTCATCTATTATTTTGGATAAGTTTTTGAAAAATAAGACAGACAAAGCTGGTGAAGATATTATTAAAAATTTTGATTACAACAAAATCTTTATAAAACTTGTTGAAGCTATTGAAGAATCATCATTAGGTTCAATGCTTAATATGCTCGGAGGGAAAAAAGCCCTTGATCCGCTAAAAGCACCAGTGGAAAAAAAAATAAAAGAGATGTTTAATGATGTTTCGTTACAAAGAATTGATGAAAATTTAAATCCATCAGAAAAACTTAAAGAAGATATAGAAAATATTATTGATAAAAGATTAGAAGAGTTAACCCCTGAGCACATAAAAATTATAATGAAAGAAATGATCCAAAAGCACCTAGGATGGTTAGTTGTATGGGGAGGTGTGTTTGGTTTTTTAATTGGTTTATTACTTGGAATACTAGGAAGCCTTAATTGAAAAAAATAAGTAAATCTCAAATTTTTAGTTTTGATAATACATATATAAATCTTCCAAAAAACTTTTATCAAAAAATTAATCCTGTTCCTGTAAAAAACCCTCGCCTTTTAAAATTAAACGATGAACTTTTAGATTATTTTGATCTTGATAAAGATTCTTTAGAAAGTAATTTAGGAGTTTCTATTTTATCAGGAAATAAAGTTCCAACTAATACGACACCCCTAGCTATGGTATATGCGGGACATCAATTTGGAAATTTTGTTAATCAACTTGGTGACGGAAGAGCAGTTTTATTAGGTGAAATTATTGCAAGAAATGGGAAGAGATATGATCTACAATTAAAAGGATCAGGTAAAACAATTTTTTCTAGACAGGGTGATGGTCGGTCTCCACTTGGACCGGTTATAAGAGAATACATAATAAGCGAAGCAATGCATTATCTAGGCATTCCCACAACCCGTTCTTTATCAATTATAAGTACTGGAGAAGTTGTTGAGAGAGAAAAAATTGAACCTGGTGGAATTTTGGTAAGAGTTTCACCTAGTCATATAAGAATAGGAACTTTTGAGTTTTTTAGTGCAAAAAAGGATTTCATTTCAGTTAAAAAACTTACTGACTACACAATAGAGAGGCATTTTCCAGAAGTTTTGTCTAGTAAAAATCATTACAAATCTTTTTTAGAAAAAGTAATAACATCTCAAGCTAAACTTATTGCACAATGGATGAATATTGGTTTTATTCACGGTGTTATGAATACAGATAATACCTCCATATCTGGGCAGACAATTGATTATGGACCATGTGCATTCATGAACAACTTTAACCCAAACACTGTTTACAGTTTTATAGATTTTTACGGAAGATATAGCTATGGTAATCAACCCAAAATAATGCTCTGGAATTTGTCAAAGTTTGCTGAGTGTATATCTTTTTTAATTAATGAAAATAATGAAGAGGCAAATAAAATAATTTTAGAATCTCTATCAAAATTTCCTCAGTTATTTGATAAATTTTGGATCAATGCTATTTCAGAAAAGCTTGGTCTTTCTAAAAAAATGCAAGAAGATAAAAGGTTAATAGAAAAATTTTTAGAAATTATGTTTGAACAAAAAACTGACTTTACATTAACTTTTAGAACGTTGTCAGAAAGCATTAATAATGATGAAAAAAAAATAAAATTTTTCTCTCTTTTTAAAAATAAAAAATCCATAACTAATTGGTACAATGACTGGGTTAAAAGAATAGAAAAAGAAAGCTTTTCCAAAGGAATAATTAAAAAAAAAATGAAAGATAGAAATCCATTTTTTATCCCCAGAAATCATTTGGTTGAAAAAGCCATTGATCAGGCAGTCAAAAAACATGACTTTTCTATGGTTGATAACCTCGTTGAAGTATTAAAAAAGCCATTTGAGTCTGATAAAAACTTCTATCTTAGTTATCCTCCAAAACCTAATGAGGATATTAAAAATACTTTCTGCGGCACTTAAAATAGTTATAGAGCAGAAAAACCATGTTTTTTAGATTCATCAAAAATTTCTTCCTCTGCCTCTTTCCAAAGTGGAATAGCCTGATCTAAGATTTCAAATCCCTTTGCAGTAAGTTTAACCATTCTTTTTCTTGCGTCATTACTTTTCAAATTTTCAACTAATTCATATTTATACAATATATCCAGGCTTCTACTTAACGTAGTCCTATCCATTAACAAAATTTCTGAAAGACTATTAACTGTTTCATTACCACCTGAGGCTAATAAAGATAAAATAGAAAATTGAGTTATCTTGATTTTCAGAGGCTTTAACTTTTTATCGTATAATTGTGTTGTAATTCTTGAGGCTTTTCGCATTCTCAAACATTTACAGCTTAAAAGTTGTCTATATTTGAAAGTGTTTTCACTCTTATTCATATTGTTCAAAATTACATTATAGATAATTTTTATGCAATGAGATTGCTTTAAATAAAAAATAAAAAAATTATAACTTTTACTGTCTTATCAATCACTGGGTTCTCTGAGGTTTTCCTCTGCTTCTTTTCTTGCACCTTCTGATTCAATATCTGAAATATCCAATCTTCGGATCATTTTCCTGATTAATTCCATTCCACCCTCATCAACTTGAGCTTCTGTTGAAAGTACTTTTTCCCACAAAAACTCGACTAGCTCATATTTCTCTCTATAAACCTCAACCTGTTCAACTTTTTTTAATACGGACTCAGATAATTTTTTTTCTAGTATTACTGTCGCTTGATTTGCTGAAATATTTAATTGTTCACTTAATATTTTTTTTAGTTGTGATGATTCTTCTGATGAAATTTTACCTCCAACTTTTGAACATTCCGCCAACATAAGAGCTAACAAAACACCTTTTTCAAAAGCTTTAAGTTTGTTGTAAGCAGTTTTTTCAGATAATACAGATTGAATTCCTTTAGAAATTTTGGCTCTTTCTAAACCATTTTTTTTTATTTCATTAAAATTTTGTGACTCAATAGAAAACTTTTCAGCTAGATTTTCTACTAATTCAATTTCAAAATCATCTTCCTCCTCTCCCTTTGAAAGAATATTTTCCCACATGTAAATAATCATTTGGGCTAAGTCTCCCTCTAAAAACTTTGTTTTAATTACATCAAAGAGCGAGGCATTTTTCGTATCATTCATCATTTTTTGAACTTTAATAGGATCAATTTCAAACTTTTCGGTGAACATTTCAGCAAATTTTTGTTTAAGTTGATCACTTGTTAGTTTATCTAAGTTGGCAATATGTAAAATTGCTAGAGCCACATCCTTTCTATTATCTATAGATAAGGAGCCAAAATAAATTTTGTTTGCGTCGTTAATAAATTCCGAAATATGGGTTATTTCAGTCTCTTGATTCTGAACTTCAGACTGAGAACTTTCACTCTTCTTTTTAAAGTCACTTAAACTGAAGGATACAACTTCACCTAATTGACCTAACATTCTTTTCACCATAAATTCATCTATTATAGTGTCTTCTTCTGTAACAAGAGTAAGTTCTAATTTTACTTTTTTTGTCATGTAAGGTGCTCGATAAAATTAAATGTTTACTTGTTAAAACTCTATAAAGAGAAAAAAACTTATGGTTTTGTCAAGCCTATTACCTTTTAACACTTAATCCAAGAAGTAATATAAATATTGACTTATTAAAAAATTTTACGGTTTATTTAGATATTGTTCTCAAGATATTAAAAGGTTATTTTACAACATAAAATAAACACTATATTTGCTTTTTAACATACCTATCAACAATGTGATTTTCGAAGTATTTAAGATTAAGTTTTTCTCCTGTTGATTCTTTTAATAATTCATCAATTTTAAAAAAATTTCCTTTATTGTGGACATTTTTTCTAAGCCAGTCTGTAATAGGTTTAAAATTCCCTTTTTTTAAATTTAAATCAAAATTCAGAATCTCATCCCTAACTTTGGAGGCTAATTGTGCAGCAATAAATGCGCCAATACTGTAAGTTGGGAAGTATCCAAAATCTCCTCCATACCAGTGTATATCCTGCAAACAACCCATTTTGTCATCAGTTACATCTAGTCTTAGGATTTTTGAAAATTCTTCATTCCAAAGGTCTGGTAAATTTTCAACATTTATATCTTCCTCTATGATTTTATATTCAATGTTGAACCTATGAATTATATGAAGAGGATAATGAACTTCGTCAGAATCAACTCTAATATAACCTGGTTCCGCATTATTTCTTATATTATAGATAACTTCACTACTCCAAATATTAGGATCTTTACCAATATTATCTTCTAAAGTTTTTTGAATGAATTGACTAACTGGAAGAGACTTTATTATTTGCATTTCTATAAAAAGTGACTGGCTTTCATGCAAAGACATCCCTCCAGCAGAACCAATTGGTTGATGGGCCCATTTTTTTGGTAGTCCCTGCTCATATAAAGCATGGCCTGTCTCGTGCATCAGAGCGTCAAAACATGAAAATGAATCTTCTTCACTGAATCTAGTTGTAATTCTTACATCTTGTGTTCCACCCCCACAAAATGGGTGTAAGCTTTTGTCAATTCTTCCCCTAGAAAAATCAAAGCCTAGTTGTTTCATAAAGATCTTTGATAATTTAAATTGATCTTGCTCATTTAAAGAGTCTTTAATCTCAATGTTTTTTTGATTCTTTTTAATGAGTGGGAGTTTTTTTTTAATAAATTTCTCAACCCTATTAAATATTGTAAATAGTTTTTTTGAATCTAAAGATCTATCGTATTTAAGAAGTAAACAATCATATTTTTCTTTATTTTTGATTTGTGATAAAATTTCCGATTCTTCTTTAATTAATTTTACAAGCCTCGAAAAAGATTTTTTAACTATGTTAAAATTAGACTTTTGTCTAGCTTGTCGCCAAAGGCCCTCACATTCAATTGACAGTGCAGCTTTTTTTTTTAGTTTATCAGTCGAAATTGAGTTAAAATAATCAAATTTGTTTTTCATTAATTCAAAGTTAATTTTATCAAATTTATTTAACTCAAGATCATTAACTTGCTGAAAAAAATTGTTTTTTTTTATTACATTAAAAATATTTTTTCTGTAGTCATACAATTTAGTAATTTGTTTAATTCTTTGTTTTCTCGAATTTTCTGGCATATAAGTAGCCATATCCCAGTTTAAAAAACCACTAATGTCGTTAATAAGACTTTGTTCTTCAAAAAGATTTTTTAGGTTTTTGTATGACATGCTAGTTAATAAATAAAATGAGAATTAATGAAATTCAATAATTAAAAGAACAATTATGTTTAATTCTATATAGACATTCGTTCAATGTGTAATTTATTATTAAATTATGATGAAAGTAGTATTACAAGTCATTATGTATTTTCTTATATCTTTCCCATGCTATTCAAAATGGGAAAAAGTTCATGAAGATAAAGTTTTCACAGAGTATTTTGAGTTAGCCACAGTTAAAAAAATTAATGAAATTATATATATTTGGAGTTTGAAAGATTATAAAGAGCAGCAAAAAAATGGAAGTCTTAGTACAAAATATTACTCAATGTATGACTGTAATCAAATGAGATATAAAGTTTTAAGTATAATAGAATATAAAACTAATATGGGTAAAGGTCGAGACTTTCGATATACGAGAAATATTACGAATGAATTAAGTGATGCTAATTGGATTTATCCGTCACTTGATAATGCAGATTACATTAAAATTAATACTATTTGTAGTCCTTCATAAATCTATTCATTTGATTAATAAAATATTAAGAAATAACATTAAATGTTATAATACAACACTTTAACAATAAATTTATTTAGTAAATTATTATTTGCATATAATTAAATTTATGAAAGCTTATAAATTGAAAAACAAATTATAATTAATACACTCTCAATATGATTGATAAAATTATCATTAGAAAGTTTCTTAATGGTCAAGTTCAATTCAAGCAATTTGACAAGAATTATGTTAACTTAGCTAAAAACCGTCAAAATAGACTTACAAAACCCAAAGGGAGTTTGGGTAAATTAGAAAAATATGCGATATGGATGGCAGGATGGCAAAGAAAAGAAAAGCCAACAATGAATAATTTTCAGTGCCTTGTTTTTGTTGGAAACCATGGCGTAGCAAAAAGAAATGTATCAGCTTATCCATCCAAAGTAACAGAACAGATGGTAAAAAATTTTAAGAATGGTGGAGCTGCAATAAATCAATTGTGTAATTTATCAAATATTGCACTATCAGTTATTCCAATAAATCTTGAAAAACCTACAAAAGATTTTTCGGAGGAAAAAGCAATGAGCCTTAGTGAAACATTATCTGCAATGCAATTAGG
The DNA here is from genome assembly GCA_002690875.1 of Rickettsiales bacterium. The sequence goes on along the minus strand of NZGH01000055.1, from coordinate 4,173 downwards.
ATATAATTCAGTTCCAAAAAAATGCGACTTATTAATACTCGGTGAAATGGGTATATCAAATACTACATCAGCAACAGCTATTTCTTGTGCTCTTTTTAATGCTTCTGTTCAAAATTGGACAGGATTAGGAACCGGCATATCTGAAAAAATTCTTAAAAACAAAATTTCTGTTATAAAAAAAGGAATAAAATTGCACGGAAAAAAATTTGATAGTGTAATCGAAATTTTATCTTGTTACGGTGGAAGAGAGATGGCTGCAATTGCAGGATCAGTGATTGCTGCAAGAGTAAAAGGAATACCTGTATTATTAGATGGTTTTATATCAACTACTTCTGCAGCTACGCTAACTATTTTTAACAAGAATATCTTAGAACATTGTCTAATTTCTCATTTATCGTCAGAACCGGGTCATAAAGGTGTTATTTTAAAATTAAAAAAGGAGCCTATACTTGATTTGAACATGAAACTTGGAGAAGCAAGTGGTGGCGCTGTTGCTGCTTTAATAATTAAAGCTGCTCTAGTTACTCACAATAAAATGGCGACATTTTCTCAAGCTGGTGTTAGCAAAAAAATTTAATTATGCGAGTGCTGATAAAAAATAAATATGTGATAGATTTTTTTGCAACAGTCATGTTTTTTACACGAATACCAGTTAAGTGGTCTTTTTTTTCAGATAAAGCTCCAGACTTAACAAAGGCTGCCTGGGCTTTTCCTCTTATAGGATTTCTTGTAGGGGGCCTATCAGGAGTGCTTGGTGATTTTTTAATTTTCTTGGGATTATCAAATTTTTTATCTTGTATAATTGCAATTACTTTGAGTGTAATTTTGACCGGTGCATTTCATGAAGACGGATTAGCTGATACTGCAGACGGTTTAGGGGCAGGAGGATCTCCCGAAAGAATTAATAAAATTATTCATGATAGTCGTCTAGGAACATATGGAGTCGTTGCATTAATTTTGGGGTTACTAACTAGACTGGGACTATTATTAACTCTGGTTGAATACGGATACTCGTTAGTATCTATACTATCAGTTGGATTTGCTTCTGGTAAATTAGCAATCATTTTTTCGAGAAATTTTTTTAATAATTCAAGATTTACTAAAATGGGAAGTATTGTTGGAAGAGTTTCTTATAAAAATTTATTTTTAGCTACTTTAATTTGGGCTATGCCCACATCTGTAATTTTCCCTTTTTATGGAATATTGTTTGGTGTGACATTGATGGCATTGATAATTTCTATAATAGGATCAAAGTCTAAAAAAGCACTAGGAGGAATAACTGGGGATATTTTGGGAGCAATTGCGTTTTTAGCTGAGCTAGTATTTTTATTTGGAATTATAATTGTCACGGTTATGGTAAATTGATTAAGCCAACGAAATTATATTTAATTCGGCATGCGCCTGTAAAACAGATTAAGGGTTTTTTTCCCAAGCATAACCCTGATGCAATTATAAAAAACAACCAACTTAAAATGTTAGCGACCTTAATTCCAAATAATTGCGTATGGTATGTTAGTCCTTTAAAAAGAGCAATTCAAACTGCAGAAGCTTTATCAAAGTATGTCAATTATTCTAAAATGGTACGCGAAAATAAATTAATTGAACAAAATTTTGGTGATTGGTCAGGAAAAAAAATTTCTGAGGTTTGGGAAGTTTTAAAAAAAAGTAAAACAAAACACAATTTTTCATTTATTTCACCTGATGTTTCTCCTCCTAATGGAGAAAGCTTTAAAGAGCAATCTAAGAGAGTTGGAATTTGGCTAAAAAATTTAAATGTACTGGAAGGTAAAAGTAGAGACGAAATGGAGAATTTTTATTCTCTTGCTTATATTGATTACAAATATCTTGCAGAAAAGTTTGAATGGAATAAATGGATAGAAATTAACCAAACTAAAGTTGGTAAACGTAGACTGAAACTTTTGGATGTTGCTTGCGGTTCAGGCAAATTTCCATCTGCACTTCTTAAATACTCAAAGTTAGCAGATGCAAAAATATTACCTGTTAAATACGCTCTTCTTGATCCATCTTCATTTTCCATTAAAGAAGCTCGTAAAGTTCTTGAGTTACCGCTAGAGGCTGACTCTGAATTTGAAACAACATTGCAAGAATTTATCTGTGATAAAGGAGCTTATGATATTGTCTGGGCAACGCATGCTCTTTATGCAGTTCCTCAAGGTGAACTTAAGGATGCCTTAAAACGTTTTATACATGGAATGGCTGGTTCAGGTTTTATAGCACATGCATCTCAAAACTCTCACTACATTAATTTTTATAAGCATTATCTAAATGGTTTTAAGGGTGGCTATGGAGAACCGTACATAAGTGCTGAACAAATTTTAAAAACCCTGAATGAAATTGGTGTTTCCTATAGAGTTAAAAAAATCTCTTACGAAAATAGTATATCCGAAAATTCATCTTCACAAGTTGAGGGATACTTACAACGTTGCATCTTTGATGATACAATTGACCTTGATTCCATGTTAAAAAATTTGACTACTGGAGCCTATCTAGATAGTTGTATTAAAAACAAACAATGGTGTTTTAAGCAAGAAGTAATGATGATTTTTTTATCGAAAGACTAATGCATTTGAATAAAGAGTCTTTTATTTATGGCGTGAATACGGAATTAAATTTTCTTAATGAATATAAAACGAATTTTACCTTCAGCTAAACCAAAACTTACACTCGGTGTATTATTAATATTTAGCTCAAGTATTGGTCAAACTTACTTTATTTCGCTTTTCTCAGGAGAAATAAGAAACGAATTTAATTTGTCTCATGGAATTTTTGGTACTTTTTATTCAGCTGCAACGCTTACAAGTGCAATAGTTTTTTTTTGGATGGGGAAACTAACAGACCAATACAATTTGACCGTTCTTGGATTAATAACACTGGGGGTATTAAGTGGATTTTCATTTCTTATATCAAACGCTGAAACACTTATAATACTTTTCTTATCTTTATTAGGTCTTCGTCTGTTTGGTCAGAGTATGATAAGTCATATAGCAGTAGTTGCTATGGCTCGCTGGTTTCCGAAGAAAAAAGGACAAGGGCTGAGCATTGCGTTAATGGGACATCCCATCGGAGAAGCCCTGCTACCCATCCTTGTTACTCTCTGCTTATTACATTATAATTGGCGTGAAATTTGGATGGGAATAGGTGTATGTATAATAATCATTTTTTTTCCCTTAGTTTATTGGCTTGGAAGATACCTAAAATCACAACAGCTCAGTTTATCCAATAGTAACCTGCCAAAATCAAAAAAGGTTTTGAATGTTTCTTGGAATCGTTCGCAAGTTCTCAAAGACTTAAGGTTTTACCAAATTTTACCAGGACTACTTGCCTCTCCATTTATTGTAACTGGAGTTTTTTTTCATCAAATTCATTTAATTGAAACAAAATTTTGGTCTATTACACTGTTAGCATCCTCCTACCCCTTTTTTGCATTAAGTGTAGTTGCAGCTACATTTTTTTCTGGTTGGATTGTAGATCGATTTAGTACAGTTCATTTATTACGATTTTTTTTGTTACCCTTGGCTTTGGGACTACTTCTAATAGCTAGCACTGACAAGACATATTACGCACCCATATTTATGATCTTAATTGGTATATCTTCTGGAGCAGCATCTATCGTAGTTAGTACTCTATGGGTTGAGTTGTATGGAATGGGATATCTTGGTTCAATAAGATCTTTGTGTTTTTCTATGGTTGTACTTTCTACTGCAATCTCTCCAGCACTAATAGGAATATTATTAGACATTGGAATAACATTGAGAGTTCAATTCATTATATTCGCTATTTACTCTTTAATTTGCTCAATCATTTTTATAATTTTAACACCTCAACTTCTAATTTCTCGACCTCCCCCCTCATAAAACTTTTAGGATCTAATAAATTTCTAAGTATATTTTTTTATGAAAACTTTGAAAAAGAAAAAAGTTAGTATTCCTGATAATATACCTGGAGCCACTTCGTAAATAAATTCATTTAGTCCATAATGTCTCCATAGTAAAAGGGTTATTAAAGGTATTACCATCATCATTAGTGATAGGAATTCTGATACCTTTTGTTTTAAAGAGTTAATTATTAATAAAGGAGCAAAACAGCATGCCAATGTTGACCATGACATTAACACAAGATTGAATACGTTTTTATTGTCATTTATAGCTATTA
>NZGH01000054.1 GCA_002690875.1 Rickettsiales bacterium | reverse complement strand
ACAAATAATAAATATTAAAAAAAAATATTTTACGTATTTTTTAAATTTTTTTTTAGGTAGATGAATCAATTCAGTAACTATATAAATTAATATAGTTAAAATGACTATTGCAGAAACAAGATAAAAAACCATAAAATACTCCTTATGAAAAAATATAAACTTTTATATTTTGTAAGTGAAGATGAATATTTTTTGTCTCATAAAATTTTTCAAGCTAAAGATGCATTAAAAAATAAATTTGACGTAATGATAATTTGTAATTTCACAAAGTATGAAAAAAGGATTAGGTCTAAAGGTTTTAAAACACAAAATATTAACTTTAATCGTAAATCTATTAATCCAATAAATAATATAACTTGCTTAATAAGATTATTAAAAATTATTCATACTTTTAAGCCAAATATTATTCAGTGCTTTGCCTTAAAGCCGATATTAATTACTACAATTGCTGCCTTTTTTAACAAAAAAATTAAAGTGTTATGCTGCGTGGTTGGTGTAGGATTCTTAATAATCAATAGGAGTTTTTTTTCAAATGTAATTAGAGAATGTTACTTTTTTTTATTAAAAGCCTTTACTATGAAAAATATCAACTACGTATTTCAAAATTTAGACGACCTTCAATTTTTTGAAGAAAAAGGATTAATAAAAAATAATAATGTAAAAATAATAAAAGGTTCAGGAGTTGATACAAATTTTTTTAAAAAAGGAAATAATAAAAAAATATATGATTTAATATTTCACTCAAGAATTTTAAAAGATAAGGGTGTTTTAGAAATAATTGATGCCCTTAAAAAACTTAAAAAAAAACAAATTATTCTCCGAGTCCTCATTCTTGGAAACCCTGACCCAAAAAATTTTTCATCAATAAGTTTTAAACAGTTAAATGAGTGGAATGATAACAAAATCATCATTTGGAAGCCAAGAGTAACCAATGTTTTACCCTATTTACAAAAATCTAAAATAGCAATTTTACCATCATACCGAGAAGGTCTTCCCCGAAGCCTGATAGAGGCAGCAAGTTGTGAATTACCAATAATTTCAACAAATGTTCCTGGTTGTAAAGAAATTTGTTTAGATAAATTTAATGGTTTTCTTGTAAAACCCAAAGACGCAATATCATTAGCCAGAGCTATTGAAAAATTAGTTTTTAACCAAGAAATGATAGATAAATTTGGTAAGAACGGAAGAAACCATGTTGTGAGAAATTTTGGAAACAAACTTGTGAGTAAAAAGTTTAGAGAGGTTTATAAATCTCTACTAAAATAAACCCTTGATGTTACCATCTTTACCTATGCAAACCTCATAGGCTGCTGGTTTTTTAGGTAGTCCTGGCATAGTCATTATATCACCAGCAATAGCAACTATAAATTCTGCTCCTGCTGAAAGCCTTATCTCTCTTATTTGAATACCGTGTCCCTCAGGGGCACATTTATTAGATGGGTCTGTGCTAAAGCTATATTGAGTCTTAGCCATACAAACGGGAAAATTATCATAACCAAGATCAGATATTTCTTTCAATTTTTTAATAGCCTGAGGTGAAAATGAAACATCTGATGCCCTATAAATCTCAGTAGCAACTTTTTTTATTTTATCTTCAGGCTTTTCATTATCTGCATATAAAAATTTAAGAGATGATTTTTTACTTTCAATATTTTCAATTACAGTTTCAGCTAATTTTGATGCACCTTTTCCTCCATCTGCCCAATGTTCTGCAAGAATTGCATTTACCCCATTTTCACTACAGACTTTTTGAACTTTTTCTATTTCCTTTACAGAATCTGTTGGAAACCTATTTAATGCAACAACAGGAGATATACCAAATTTATTTAAATTTTCTAAATGTCTTAGTAAATTTGGTAGCCCAGATTCCAATGCTGATAAATTTTCCTCACCAAGATTCTTAGGGTCAGCATCGCCATGAAGTTTTAAAGCTCTAACTGTAGCCACAACAACAGCACAGGATGGAGATAACCCAGCTTTTCTACATTTTATATTTACAAATTTCTCAGCACCTAAATCTGCTCCAAACCCAGCCTCTGTAACAACATAGTCAGCAAGCTTAAGTGCAGTTTTAGTTGCTACAACAGTATTGCATCCATGTGCTATGTTAGCAAAAGGTCCCCCATGTATAAATGCAGGGTTGTTTTCTAAAGTTTGAACTAAATTGGGTTGCAGAGCATCTTTAAGAAGTACAGACATAGCACCATCTGCTTTTATATCTTTACAATAAACTGGTTCAAGGTCTCTCGTGTAACCAATTATAATTTTTCCTAGTCTATTAGTTAAATCTTCAAAGTTTTGTGATAGACACAAGATAGCCATTATCTCAGAAGCAACAGTTATATCAAAACCATCTTCTCTTGGGTAACCATTAGGAACTCCTCCAAGAGAGTTAACTATTGATCTAAGAGCTCTGTCATTCATATCTACTACTCTTCTCCATGTAATTCTTCTTGGGTCTATCTTTGGTTCAAGATTCCAATAAACGTGATTGTCAACCATTGCTGACAAAAGCATATGAGCCGAAGTTATGGCATGAAAGTCACCAGTAAAATGAAGGTTAATATCCTCCATTGGAACAACTTGAGCATATCCTCCTCCAGCAGCCCCGCCTTTCATACCAAAACATGGTCCTAGACTTGGTTCTCTCAAAGCAACAATTGACTTTTTTCCAATGTAATTTAGCCCATCATTCAATCCTACAGAAGTTGTTGTTTTACCCTCACCAGCTGTTGTTGGTGTCATAGCTGTTACAAGAATCAATTTACCATCTTTTTCCTTTTGTACTTTATCTAAAAAATTAGAATCAATTTTTGCTTTGTAATGACCATAAGGAATTAAATCATGATCACTCATTGATAGTTTTTCTCTTGCTAAATCAACAATTGGAACTTTATTAGCCTCTCTAGCTATTTCTAAATCTGATTTATAGTCTGACATGAATGTTACATTAATGCATTTGACTGCAATGATCTACATTTTTTTAAATTCAAAGGATCAATTAACTCCTCTTTAACTGAAATTTCTATAAGAAATTTATTTTGAATTTGATAGGCCTCTTTTTCTTTAAATGCGTTCACTAAATTTAACTCACTTAAATACTGCAATGCATGAATGATCTCATGAAGTAAGATTGATTGATTACATATATTTTCAAAATCCATTTTTGAAATTAGAATACCCATTTCAGGCTTAAAAAAAGCAATTACTGGACATTTCCCTCCACATGCTAAAGCTTGGAGTTCATATTTTGATAGCTCAATAACTTCAAAATTGAAAATGCTAGCATTATAATGCGTATTTTGAGTAATCCATTCCAAAAGAAATGGTAATATATTAGTAAGCATAAAAATTATTTTTAGTTTTTTAAAATTATTCTATATAATTGTCTCAAATTGCCTATGATAAATATTGAAAAAAAAATCTCAAATGAAACAGCAAGTATTCTTCTTACAAAGAAATGTATCGAATTTAATTTTAGAAAAAAATTTCAACTTACATCTGGAAGAAAAAGTATAGTATACTGTGATTGTAGAAAAATTATTGCATACACATCTGAGCGTGAAAAATTAATTAACTTTGCTTTAAAAAAAATTAAATTGGATAAAACACTTAATTCACTTACCAACATTGCTGGTGGTGAATCAGCTGGAATTCCCTATGCTTCATTGTTAGCTCAAAAAATGAAACTACCATTATCTTACATAAGAAAAGAAAGAAAAAAATTTGGAAAAAAATCTCAAATTGAAGGAGTTATTAAACCTAAAGACAATGTTTTGATTGTTGAGGATTTAATTACAGATGGAAAAAGCAAATATAATTTTATTGATGCTGTAGAAAAAGTTGGAGGTCGAATTAAAGCTATTTTTGTAATTTTTAACTACGGAATAAATAATGAATTTTTAGAGTATAAAGGAAAAAAAATAAAAATAATTTCCTTAGCTAAATGGGAAGATGTTTTAAATATAATAATTTCAAAAAAGTTTTTTCAAAAAAAACAAATTAAATTAATTGTTAATTTTTTAAACTCTATGGGAATTAAAAATTTGAAATCTTTCCTCTGAACGGAGTGCTTCTCACAGCTTTTTTTGTTTTTTCAATGGGTCCTGATAAGTAACTTAATCTGCCACTTTTCGTTGCTAGATTCATTGCCTTAGCCATTTGGATAGGATCAAAAGATCTTGCAACAGAGGAATTTAACAAAACTCCATCAAAGCCTAATTCCATAACTTTGCAGGCATGACTAGGTGTCCCAATACCTGCATCAACTATGATAACACCTTTACACAAACTTCTTATAATCTCAAGATTATGTTCATTTCTTATTCCTAAGCCTGATCCAATAGGTGAAATTAAAGGCATAACAGCCGCACAACCTAATTCATCTAATCTCTTACACAAAATTGGATCATCAGAACAATAAGCAAATATTTTAAATTTTTTTTTTACCAATTCTTCACAAGTAGCAAACAGCTCTAAAGGGTCAGGCAAAAGCATTTCATTTTCACTTATTAATTCTAATTTCACCCAATCCGTTTTAAGTGATTCTCTTGCAAGTTCTGCTGTTAACAATGCCTCTTTTTTTGTATAACACCCAGCTGTATTGGGAAGAAAAGTATATTTATTTTTAATTTGTTTTAAGAAAAATTTTTCTCCCTCTTGATTAAATCGCCTCATAGAAACTGTGATAATTTTTGTACCAGAAGCCTCTAGTGACTTATTTAGTACCTCAAGATTAGGATATTGTGAAGTACCCATGATAAGTCTTGATTCAAATTTTTTTCCATCAATAATAAGTTCATCTTTTTTATTAGACATTATTAATTTATCCTCCAAAAAAAGGGTGAACAATTTCAATTACATCACCTTCTTTTATAGCCTTACTTTTCCATTTGGATTTTTGAACTAACTCATTGTTCACCGCCACTGCAAAAGAAAGATTTTTTTTTTTTCCAACGGTAATTTTGATCAGCTCTTCTAACTGAATTCCACAATTCTTTATTGTAAAAGAAGTGCCATTAACAAAACAATTTTTTTTACTCATTTCCTTAATATTAAAATAAACTAAATTATTATAAATTAAATCTATTAGGAGAAAAAAAATAATTTCTTCTTTTTGTTTTTTCAAAAACATACTGACTTACAATTTCAGCAGTAATAGGAGCAAGCAATATTCCGTGTCTAAAATGACCAAAAGCACAAATTACTTTTTTATTTTTTTTCAAACTACCAATTACTGGATTTCCGTCATTGAGAAGAGATCTTAATCCCGAGATACTTTTTAAAAATCTAAAATTTTCAATTTGAGGAAGGTATTCCCATATGCTTGTACTTAAATAAAAAATTTCATCAAGTGTAACAAATTTTTCAAAACCTTTTTCATCTTCCGTTGCACCGATTGCAAATTGGTTGTTATTTCTAGGGGCAACATAAATTTTTTTAAACCAAATATTATTTTTAAATAATTTTTTATTCGCTTTAAATATCATTGAAACACCCTTTATTGGTCTCATAGGAAATTCAACGCCCATTTTTTTTTTTAGAAAGTCGTTACTCCAGGCCCCACAAGCGACAACAATCTTTTCAAAATCAAAGTGTATTTTTTTTAAAATTAATTTATTAGGCTTAAATTTAATGTCGTTCAAATTATCGTAAACAAAAATTTCTCCCCCCATTTTTTTTATTTTTTTTTTTAAATAAAATTTTAAGAACTCAGGGTTAGTTTGATTGTTATCCTGAAGTAATAGAGAACATTTAATATTAGAATTTAGGTTGGGTTCAATCTTTTTAGTTTCTTGAGAATCCAATATTTTCGGTGAAAAGCCTAATTTTTCTATAAATTTTTTTTTAAAAAAAATTGACTCTTCCTCATCATTATTAGTGGCAATCATTAGTGAAGAGTTTTTTCTTAAACCAGTTTCAACAGTAAATTTCTTGTCTTTTAAAAAATTATCCCAAATTTTTTTTGATTCTAACATTAGTTGAAATAATTTTTTTTCATATGGTTTTGCTTCTATTAAAGGTGCTAACATCCCTACAGAAGCATCAGTTGAATTTCCTTCGTTATTTTTATATTCAAAGATTTTTACTTTTTTTCCTAGCTCTAAAAGTTTATGAGCCGTGAACAAACCAATAATTCCAGAACCAAATATTGCAATCATAAGAAAATATTATTATTTTTTGTTTAAAAAATTTACTTATTTATTATATAGCTAGAGTATTTGATTATGACCATAAATAAAACAAATTTACAGAAAAGGCTTAGTAAACTTGCATTTGAAGTTACTCAGAACGCCAAAACGGAAGGACCCTTTACAGGAAAATATTTTAATTTTTTTGAAAAAGGGAGCTATCAATGCATATGTTGCAATCGAAAATTATTCAACTCAGATAAAAAGTTTAAATCAAGCTCAGGTTGGCCTAGTTTCTCTGAGACCTCTGATTCTGAAGCACTTTCCTATATTCAAGATCATTCTTATGGTATGACTAGAACTGAAGTCAGGTGCAAAAGTTGCAATGCACATCTTGGGCATGTTTTTGATGATGGTCCCAAACCTAGCGAAAAGAGATACTGTATTAACTCTGTGGCAATAAATTTTAAAAAAAAATGAATTATTACCAATTTTTCAAAAAAGAACTGACTAAACTAAAAGACGAGGGTAACTATAGAGTTTTTGCTGATCTAGAAAAAATCGCTGGAAACTTTCCTCAAGCATTAAATTACAAAGATGATAAAGTATCCGAAGTCACAGTATGGTGTAGTAACGACTATCTAGGAATGAGTCAAAAAAATACAGTAATTGAAAGTATGTTAAACGCATTAAAAAAAGTCGGCGCAGGTTCGGGTGGTACAAGAAATATATCGGGAACTAATCACTATCATGTTTTATTAGAAAGAGAACTTTGTTACCTTCATCAGAAAGAATCTGCATTACTTTTCAACTCTGGATATCTTGCTAACCAAGCAACATTATCAACACTTGGAAAAAAACTACCAGATTGTGTATTTATATCAGACGAAAAGAATCATGCATCAATGATTCAAGGAATTAAAAACTCTGGTGCTAAAAAATTAATTTTTAAACATAACGATCTATTTGATCTTGAAAAAAAACTTCAGGCTGCAGAAAAAAATGTTACTAAAGTAATAATATTTGAATCTGTCTACTCGATGGACGGTGACTTTTCTCCCATAAGAGAAATATGTCAATTAGCTAAAAAATACAATGCATTAACTTTTTTAGATGAAGTTCATGCCGTAGGAATTTATGGAAACCGTGGGGCTGGTGTAGCAGAAAAGCTTGGTGTAATGGATCAAATTGATATAATTCAGGGAACACTAGCAAAATCATTCGGTGTTATTGGGGGATACATTACAGGTCGCAAAGAACTTGTCGATTTTATAAGAAGTTTTGCATCCGGTTTTATTTTTACAACATCTTTACCACCATGTATTGCCGCAGGAGCTTATGCTTCAATCAGACACTTGAAATTTTCTGATGAAGAAAGAGAAATGATGTTTGACATTGTTAAAAAGTTAAAAAATCAACTAAAAAAAAATAACATACCATTTTTAGATCACAACAGTCATATAATACCAGTATTAATAGGAGATCCCAAGCTCTGTAAAAAAGCTAGTCAAATTTTGTTAGATGATTTTAAAATATATGTACAGCCGATTAACCATCCAACTGTACCCAGAGGAACCGAAAGATTAAGAATAACGTGTTCCCCTAATCACAGCCAGAAGATGATCAAGGAGTTGGTAAAGGCTCTTAAAATAGTTTTTGAAAATTTAAGTATTAAATATGCAGCTTAAGGTTTAGGGTGACAAGATTTTTTTCTCCCATACCTTTTTTTTGAAATAATATACTTCCCTTTCATGCAATCTAAATTGATTTCCCTTCCAAAATTCAAAGCATTTTGGCACCACTTTTATTCCAACCCAATATGATGGTCTAGTGACTGTCTTTTTTTTAAATTTTTTTTCATATTTTTGGAATCTGTTTATTAAAACTTTTCTACTTTGAATTACAGATGACTGTTTTGAAGCCCAAGCGCCAAGTTGACTTTCTCTTGGTCTTGAAGAAAAGTATGAATCAGATTCATTTTCATTAACTATAAATCCTCTTCCAGAAATTCTTATTTGCTTTTTTAAGCTTTCCCAATAAAAGCACATTGCAAGATTATTATTTTTTAAAAATTGTTTACCCTTATTACTTTTAATATTAGTAAAAAATACAAAGCCATCTGGTAAAATTTTTTTTAATAAAACCATTCTTACATCTGGCTTATTATCTGAACTTGTAGATAGAGCGAAAGCTGTAGGATCAAACTCAAAGCTTTTTTTTGCTAGACTAAACCATTTGTTAAATTTATTAAAAGGATTCATTATTTGTTTTTAGAATGAAATGTATTATAAAATTAAATATAAGTATTAAAGGTTATGGCATCAATTATTAATTTAAAAGATAAAAAAGGTATAGTACTTGGCATTGCAAATGACAAGTCAATTGCTTGGGGAATAGCTGATCAACTTAATCAGTTAGGCGCCAATCTAGCTTTCTCTTATGTAAATGAGTCAATTAAAAAAAGGGTAATTCCTTTAGCAAAAAATTGTAACTCTGAAATGGTTTTTGAATGTGATGTAAAAGATGATGAAAGCATTGACCAATTCTTTTCTAAGATCTCTAAAAAATGGTCCTCTATCGATTTTATCGTTCATTCAATCGCTTTTTCTGATAAAAATGAATTAAAAGGTGGATATATTGAAACTACGAGAGAAAACTTTATAAATACATTAAACGTTTCTTGTTATTCATTTACAGCTATCTGCCAAAGAGCAAGAAAGCTTATGAATAAAGGCGGACAGATTCTTACGTTATCTTATCTAGGTGCTGAGAGAGTAATGCCACATTATAATGTTATGGGTATTGCTAAGTCTGCTTTGGAAACGAGCGTAAAATACTTAGCTGAAGATCTTGGTAGAGAAAATATCAGAGTTAATGCTATTTCAGCAGGTCCAATTAAAACTTTAGCAGCGTCAGGAATTTCAGATTTTAGATATATTTTAAAGTGGAATGAATATAATTCACCTTTAAGAAGAAGTACAACTATTCAAGAGGTAGGAAAAAATGCATCCTACCTTCTTTCAGACTTGTCGTCTGGAGTTACGGGTGAAGTCGTTCATGTCGATTGTGGATATCATGTTGTTGGTATGAAAGCTGTTGATGCACCAGATATTTCGGTAGAATAAAATGACTGGAAGTACCATTGGAAAGCTATTTAAAATTTCAACTTGGGGAGAAAGTCATGGTGAAGCATTAGGATGTATTATAGAAGGAGTACCCTCAAAAATGAAATTAACTGAGAAATACATTCAAAAATTTCTTGAAAGAAGGAAACCAGGTCAATCTAAGTATACAACACAAAGAAAAGAAGGTGATAAAGTTAAAATTCTATCTGGAGTATTTAATGGCATCACAACCGGCACACCCATTTCCTTAATAATTTTCAATGAAGACACTAGATCAAAAGATTATGAAGAAATAAAAAAAAAATTTAGACCAGGTCACGCTGATTTTACCTATTTTAAAAAATATGGGATTAGAGATTACAGGGGGGGAGGAAGAGCATCAGCAAGAGAGACGGCAATGAGAGTTGCTGCAGGTGCAATAGCGCAGAAAATACTCGGAAGTAAAGTTAAGGTTAAAGGCGCATTAATTCAAATAGGTAAAGAAAAAATTGATGAAAAAAGGTGGAATTGGAATGAAATAGAAAATAATGACTTTTTTTGTCCTGATAAATCAACTGTTAAGAAATGGGAAAATTACCTAAAAAGAGTTAGAAAAAATGGTTCATCTATCGGTGCAATCATACAAATTAACGTTTCAGGCGTTCCAATTGGTCTTGGTGAACCTGTTTTTGATAAAGTAGAAGCACTTTTAGCTAGAGCAATAATGAGTATTCCTGCTGTTAAAGGTTTCGAAATTGGTTCGGGATTTAAATCAGCTGAACTAAGTGGTGAAGAAAATGCCGACGAAATTAGTATTTTGAAAAATAAAATTTCATTCAAATCCAATAATTCAGGTGGATCATTAGGTGGGATTACATCAGGACAAGACATTGTAATTAAGTTTGTTGTCAAACCAACAAGCTCAATATTGAAAAAAAAAAAAACCATTGATGTCAATGGCGAGAACACTGAAATTATGACTAAGGGAAGACATGATCCATGCGTGGGTATCAGGGCAGTTCCGATCGGGGAAGCAATGGTTGCAATTGTACTTGCTGACTTATTTCTTACGAATAAAATTAATAATTAGCTCTTTTTGACATAAATTAGAAATTCTTTATTTCCTTTTTGGCCTAAAATTGGACTGTCGATAATATCAAGGTAATCTGGCGAAAAATTTTCAACAAACCAATGATTTATATTCTCACAAACAGTGCTGTGAATTTTCTCATCTCTAATAATTCCTTTCTTTCCAACTAGTTTCTTAGAAACTTCAAATTGAGGTTTTATAAGTACTATAATTTCATATTTTTTTTTTAATAGTTTTTTGAAAGGTAAAATTACTTTTTTTAATGAAATAAAACTGACATCACAAACTACTAAATCAACTAATTCTGTAATAACTTTGGAATTTACAAATTTAGCATTTGTTCTTTCTAATAAAATAATTTTTTTCGAATTTCTTAATCTCCAATCAAACTGACCATAACCAACATCAATTGCAAAAATTTTTTTCGCACCATTTTTCAAAAGAACATCACTGAATCCACCTGTTGAACATCCAATATCAGCACAAATTTTGTCATTTACTTTAATTTTGAAATTATTAATTGCTTTTGCTAATTTCAGTCCACCTCTTGAAACCCATGGGTTGTCATTTTTTTTTATTCGAATTATTTGTTTATTCTTGATTAATTTTCCAGGTTTATCAGCTTTTTTATCGGTTATATAAACATTACCACTCATAATGAGTGAAATTGCTCTTTGTCTAGAGTTAACAACACCCATTTCTACTAAAACTAAGTCTAATCTTTTATTGTTAAGTTTTTTTGAGACAATGTTTGAGCTAAACATTTCTATTATTTATTTGTTTCGTGAAATTATAAAGTTTGCTAAATCAATCAAATTTTTTGCTTTTTCTCCATACGGTTTAATTATTTTTATAGATTCTTCTATCAAATCCTCAGATTTCTTTTTTGCATTTTCTTTTCCAAGAAGTGAAATTAAAGTTTCCTTTCCTTGTTTAAGATCTTTTCCTGTTTTTTTACCAACATCAATTATGTTTCCCTCAACATCTAATAAATCATCTTTAATCTGAAATGCTAGACCAAGTTTAGATGAAAAATTACCAAAAATTTCTAGCTCTTCATGTCTTTCAGCTAAAATACAAGGGGCTATGCAAGAAAACCTGAACAATTCACCTGTTTTTAACCTTTGTAATTCAAAAATTTTCTCTAAACTTAATGTTTTTTTTTCAGCTTCTAAGTCTAACATCTGTCCTCCAACCATTCCTTGAGCACCAGATGATTTAGCTAGTTCAGTTATCAAATTGCATCTGACTTCTGCGTTGTTATGTGTTTTTTTATGGGAAATAATTTCAAATGCTAAAGATTGGAAAGCATCACCAACCAAAATTGCTGTTGCTTCATCAAATTTTAGATGGCAAGTTGGATGTCCTCTTCTCATATCATCATCATCCATTGCAGGAAGATCGTCATGAACTAAAGAATAGCAATGTATAAATTCTATACCTGCCGCAACTCTGTCGGAATTTCCTTTTTTTACACCTAATATCGAAGAAATTTCTTTTAATATCAATGGTCTCAGCCTCTTACCGCCAACCTTTACAACATATTTCATTGCATTATCTAATTTATCGGAAAAAAAAAAATTTTTTGGCAAAAAACCAAGGAGTTTTTTTTCAAAATCAGTCGAAAAGCTCTTTATAATTTTTTCGATATTTCTGAAATCTTTATTCATCAATATTTTTTATTTTATTATCGATAACCTTTTTAATTTTTATCTCTGCATTTTTTAGTTTATCTTCACAATGGTTTTTAAGGAGAACCCCTATCTCATAGTACTTAATTGATTCGTCTAAACTTACATCACCACTTTCAATTAACTCAACAACTTTATTCAAACGTTCGAAAGCTTCCTCAAATGAGAGATTTGTCACATTTTTATTTAGTAAATCCATAAAATTCTTAATTCTTTTCTATTTCAAACAACATGAAATCATTGTGTTTAATTTTTTTTATTATTTTTATTTTAATTTGTTTTTTGAGTTCATTAATGTCGTTTTCTGCTTTAGGGTCGTCAACTTTAACTTTTATAATATCGCCTTTCTTTATCTCTTTGATTTTTTTCGCAATCTTTAAGACAGGCAACGGACATCTTAAACCCATGAGATTGATTAATTTTATGTTTTTTATCATAGCGTTTAAAAAAAAAAACATTATATAATTATTCAAAAACATTTGATAACATTTATTTGTTAATTAGTATTATCCTAAGTTTATGAAGAATATCATCTTAAAAATTTTTTTTCTCAGTGTATTTATATTTAGTTTTAATTCAACTGACTCTTTAGCAAAAAAAATACGAATTGGGTCTCTGCAATATGGAAGTGTAAATTGGGAGTTAAAACTAATTCAAGATTTAGACCTTGATAAAAAAAACTCCTTTGAACTTGAAATAGTAGAATTGGCAAGTAAAAATGCTGCTGCTGTTGCCTTACAAGGTGGTGCTGTTGATCTTATTGTAACTGACTGGTTTTGGGTTTCCAGACAAAGAAATGAAAAAAGATTATTTTCTTTTATACCTCATTCTATGGCTGCAGGCGGCTTAATTGCTTCCAAAAAATCACAAATAGTCAATGACCTAGATCTTAAGAACAAAAAAATAGGTGTTGCAGGAGGGCAAGTTGATAAGGGTTGGTTAATCTTCAGAGCATATTATAAAAAAAAACATGGTATGGATTTAATTGATTTAAGCAGACCAATTTTTGGTGCTCCACCATTATTAAATAAAAAAATGCAACAGAGTAATTTTGATGCAATTCTTACTTATTGGCCATATCAAGCAAAACTTTTAACAGATAATAGCTTCAAGAAGGTAATTAACATTAATGAAATATTGAATGAACTAGGTATTCCAGGTGGGATACCAGTTATTGGTTGGGTTTTCAGAGATGATTGGGGGAAAAATAACAATGCCGTTCTTAACAATTTCTTAAAAGCATCAGATGAAGCAAAAAAAATCATGCTTGAATCAGATAAGATTTGGGAAAAAATTAGACCCAATATGATGGCTGAGGACGATTTACTTTTCAGCAATCTTCGCGAAATATATAGAGAGGGAATTCCTAAAAAGAAGTTTACAAAGTCACAAATAGAAGGAGCAAAAAAACTTTACTCCATCCTTTCGAAAATTGGAGGTAAAGAGCTTGTTGGTAACGCTAAAGAATTATCCCCGGGAACTTTTTGGAGTAATTAATTGTGGAATTTTACAGATCTAACGCAATTTTAAGAATTGCTTCAGTTGCTCTGTTCTTTTCAATTTGGCAAATCTCCAGCTTGTTTATTAATATTGAATTATTACCATCTCCAGGAGAGGTTCTTTCAAAGATCATTGAAGAAGCGAAAACTAATGAATTATTTTTTCATACACTCATAACACTTAAAAGGGTTTTTATTTCTTTTGTCATAGCAATGTTTATAGGAACTTTCTTTGGGATCTATATGGGAAGAAATAAAAAATTAAATGTCTTCTTAGATGATTGGTTAGTTCTTGGACTTAATGTTCCAGCTCTTGTAATTATAATTCTCTGTTATGTATGGTTTGGCTTAAATGAAATGGCAGCAATACTAGCAGTTTCTCTAAATAAAATTCCTATGGTAGCAGTCATAATGAGAGAGGGTGCTAGATCAATAGAAAAAGATTATGTTGAAGTTGCAAAATTTTACAAAATTAAAAAAAGTAAATTTTTTTTTAAAGTCATATTTCCCCAACTTTACCCCTATCTTCTATCATCAGCAAGATCAGGATTATCACTCATATGGAAAATAGTTTTAGTTGTTGAGCTATTGGGAAGAAGTAATGGAGTTGGTTTTAAATTATACGGATTTTTTCAATTTTTTGATATTTCTGGAATTCTTGCATACACATTAGCTTTCGTTTTTTTGATTATAATTATTGAATTTATAATAGTAAGACCGTTTGAGAGAAAAATTTCGGTATGGAGATAACATAGTGAGTTTTCAAATAAAAATTAAAGAAAAAATTTTTCATAACAAACATGACAAAAACAAGACAAGTGTTTTAAAAAACATTGACATATCTATAAAACCTAAAGAGTTTGTGTGTATTGTTGGTCCATCTGGTTGTGGAAAAACCACTTTGATGAATATGATTGGGGGACTAATTGATACTGAAAAACAGGTTGTTCAATCCACGAGTAAAGAGAATATAGAAGTCGAAAAATTTGGTTATGTTTTTCAAACTTCAAGGTTACTTCCATGGCTTACTGTAAAAGAAAACGTCGAACTTGTCTGTGAAACAGATTCATCAAACTTTAATTCTGATAGTGTTGATTTTTTATTGGAATGTTTTGGACTAAAAGATTTTTTAAATTTTTATCCTAAAACTATTTCTGGAGGTATGAGAAGAAAGGTTGCTTTAGCAAGAGCTCTAATTAATAAGCCAAAAGTTTTACTTATGGATGAGCCTTTTGTCTCACTGGATCAACCTACCTCAGAGAGTTTATATGATGTTTTAGTTAAATACAGAAAAAATAATCCCATTACTGTAATTTTTATTACGCATGTGCTTAAAGAGGCTATCCTTCTGGGGGACAGAATTCTTTTCTTTTCAAAAAAACCTGGTACAGTTGTTTTTGATTACAAAGTAAAATCAATCATGAAACCTCTAACACTGGATAATAAGTCAGTTGATAGCGAATATAAAAAACTTAAAAGAAAATATCCGCAGTTACTTGAGGGTTTGATCTAAATATTAAGGATTTAAAAAATGGATAATTTTTACGATTATATTGAAAAAGGTGGAATTATTTTTTCAATTTTATTGGTATTGTCTGCAATAGGGCTTACGCTTATAACCTACAAATTTATTGAAATAAATTTTTTCAATGACCTTGATTTACAAAATTTTGAAAAAAATTTAACTAATAGCTCAAATATAAAAGATTTTAGGCGATTAATAGATCTTGAACCCAGTTCACAAAAAAAAATATTTCTAATTGAAACACTAAATATTATTGAAACAAATACTTCAAAAGCCTTTAAGGATCAGGAGATAGAAAGTCTTCTTCAAAAAAAATATTTAAAGTCTCAAAAATTTTTACCCTCTCTTGAAATCATCGCTCAAGTCAGTCCACTTATAGGTTTATTAGGCACAGTGATAGGAATGATTGACTCCTTCAACGAGTTAGAATTAGGAGGAAGTTTAGTTGATCCATCTATCTTAGCTGGTGGTATATGGACAGCTTTACTTACAACTGCGATGGGCTTAATTGTTGCAATACCAGCTTTAATATCTCATTATTTTTTTGATAAAAAATTAGCTTATACAATCCAATCCTCAAATGCTTTATTAACAAAACTAATAAACAAATCTAACTAAAGTCAAAATTACGAATTAATGATTAATATTCAAAAAAAAAATATAAAAATTAATATAATCCCTCTAATTGATATTATTTTTTTAATGCTTGTTTTTTTTATGTTAGCAACTAACTTCTCAGAAAAAAAAGAAATCAATTTTACACTCAAACAAAACATTGAAACATTAAACGATAACCAAGAAAACTTATTAATTTTTATTAAAGACAATTCTTTTATAATTAATGAAGATTCAATAACAAATAATAAAATTGAACAAAAAGTTCTAAATTATTGGAATTCAAAAAATTATAAAAATATTATAATTTTAAATGATAAAAACTCTAACCTTCAAAAATTAATTTTTATTCTCGATATTCTAAAAAAAAATAAAATTAAAAATGTAAGTTTTGCAGATGACCCAAAAATTTAGATTTAAGAAAGAAGTTAATTTAAGTGATTCAATTAATCTAATACCAATGATTAATCTAGTTTTTTTACTTCTTATTTTTTTTTTACTAACGGGGATTATTCAAAAGAAAGAAGACCCAAGCATTTTAATACCAGAATCAAACCAAGGAATGAAGAAGGATAACTTTTCTGGTAATATCACCATTCAGGTCAATGAAAATGGAGTACTAAAATTAAATGGAAAAATAATTAAAAATGAAGATTTAAATAAGCTTAAAATTGATAATATAGATGTGTTGATTCTTAACATGGATAAAAACATAAAAATAACAAAAACAAACGAAATTTTCAAAAATCTCAAGTCTGCAGGGTTTGAAAAAATATTTTTAAATGTTCTAGAAAAAAATGCTACGAATTAATTATCTTACATTATCAGCTTTTTTCTCCATAATATGTCACTTAATTTTTATACAGTTTTTCGAAACATACAAACAAAAAGATGAAGAAATAATTGTTATGGATCTCACTTTATTTAAGGAGTTTAAAGTTGAAAAAAAATTATCCCCCCCTCCTCCAACCCAAAAAGAAGAAAAAATAATTGAAAAAAAACTACCTCAAAAAGAGGAAAAAATAATTGAAAAAAAATTGCAAAAAATGGAAGAAGAAAAGATTGTCTTAGAAAAACCAAAAATTGAAGAAAAACCAAAGACACAAGCGAAACAAAAAAAAGAAAAAATTAAGCCTAAAAAATTTGAAATTCAGGATCCCCCTGATAAAACTCAGCAGGATCAAAAAGCTCAACAAGTCATAACCTCTAAGATTAACGCAGAATTACTTAGCAAACAGTTAAGTATTTATCTTGGTAAAATATCAAAGGAAATTAATTTAATTGCTGCAAAGTCTTACCCTAGGCAATCTATAAAAAGAAGAGAACAAGGCACTATCATTGCAACAATTACATTAAATAAAGATGGAAATTTACGAAACATAGATTTTGATAAAAAAAAACCGAAAAGACTTTTTAAAACAACTGAAAAAATTTTTAAAAAATACGTTTTTCCAAAACCACCAGAAAATATTTTAAATAATCAAAAATTAGTCAAATTTAAAATTTCAGTTAATTTTATTTTGAAATAAAAAATAGCGTATACTTAATTTTGTTGCAGAAAAACAACAAAAATTAATTTTTATTCTCTTAAATCAATAAATTTCTTCTATATAACAAATAATAAACTACAATAGGAAAATATTATTAATAAAATAAGGAAGGAAATAATATGAACATTAAAAGAAAAATAGCTATTGCTGCTGTTCCTGCTGTAATGGCTCTTGCTTCCACTTCCGTTGACTCAAAAATTCTATTGATGAGTCAAGAAGGATGGGAAGTGTCTTTTGACGGTGCTGCAAACGCCTTCATTATGAAAAACAGCGTTTCAAATGTTCCTGATAGCAGTGGTGGTACTGGAAATATCGCTTTCGACACATACGGTGGTGTAGCTGGTGGTAACGACGACACAAGTATTGTTACAGGTTTATTACCTAACGTTTGGGGTATGACTTTAAAGGCTCCTACTGCAAATGGATTAGATGTTTCTATGAGACTAGGTTTATACACTCACATGAACGGTGGTGAAAACGCTCTTGGAAATGGTCAAATAAATATTCGTGAAACTAGTGGTTCCGTAGCTGGAAGCTTTGGTACTGTTTTAGTAGGTAGAAGTCTTGGTATTCACCAAAGTAATGCGATCTTAAATGATATGCTTCTATTCGGTGTTGGTGCTGCGGCATCCGCGGGTAACAATAACACTACATTAGGTAGAATTGGACTTGGTTACTTATACACAGATTTTAGACCACAAGTTTCTTGGGTACTTCCAGGAATGGATGCTTTAAATGGTAACTTTGGTGCTAAAATCGGTATTTTTGATCCGGATGATGTAGTTGCTGATTCTGCTGCATTTAGTGCAACTGATAAATCTTCTCCAAGAGTTGAAGCACAAATTACTTATAACGGTGGTCTTGGTGATTTAGGCATTAACCTTTGGGTTGATGGTTCTTATCAAAATACTGAAAGAAGTGAAGCTGAAGCTTCTGCGTATAATTCAAACGACGGTCCAGGTGTTAACACAGCTGACGTTAAAAATACACGAGACACTGATGTTGACTCCGCAAGTGTTGGTTTTGGTACTAAAGTTAGCTACCAAGGCTTTTCAATTGTTGCTACTGGTTTCTACGCTAATGCACAAGGTATTAGAGGACAAAAGGCAGTACAGGGTTTAGGTCAAACGGGTGCTTTAGATGACGTGGGTACTGAAAGAAAAACATATGGTGGTTATCTTCAAGGTACATATGACTTCGGTCAAGGTACTTCTGCTGGTTACTCATATGGTGGTAACTGTCTGAAAAGAACTGGTAATGACATTCAAGCACGTGGTGTAATGAACTGTCAGACTATGCATTCTGGTATGATTTGGCATAACGTAACTGATAACTTCAGGTTAATAGCTGAAGGTGGTTATACTGAGAAATCATGGTATCTTGCCGACACCGAACAAGAAGATTCATTCGGTGGCGTTGGTGCCTTCTTCTTCTGGTAGAATTATTACCTAACACTTTTAAAGAGTGTTTATAAAAATTAGGGAGAGTATTGAGCTCTCCCTTTTTTTTTGATAAGTTTCAAGATTAAAATGTATTTAAATTTATTTTTTATTTTAATTTTTGTATTTTTATCATCTTGCTCAACTTTTAACCCATTTAAGGATAATAAATTTTATTATAAGAATGGCTATCAAAGAGTACAATTGGATGTGGAAAACAATAATACAAAAAACATTCATCCAATCAAAATCAGCCCTTTGAAGATCCAAGGAGCACTAAAGCTTATAATAACAAAATACGGACCAAAATCGGAGCCGTTATTTCAAAAAGAAAAATATTTGCCTTATTCCGTTGCCATCAGTGAAGCTTTAGCCGAGGCAAAAAAAAATCAAGATGTAGTGTTTACAGTTGAAGGTTGGTATCGAAAAAAAACACTCTCTGAAAACAGAGTAACCTCTGGCAGGGTTTTTTATAATAAAAATGGATTAAACGTAATTTTTGGCTCAATTATGAGAAAGGGAAATATTTCTGATACTGATCCTATGATATCATCAGGATTAAACCCTGATTTAGCTACAAACCCCTATGTACCAGGTTCAAGGTATCAGACTGTTAAAAGTGAATATTATTTATCAACAATACCAAATTCTGGTGTTTTTAGACCTAAAGAAGCTAAAGGAAGAGCCGATTGGTTGGTCTTTACTAACAAAGCACTTCAAGCCAGAGATGATTTAACTGCTGACCAAAGAAAATTTGCAACAGGAGCAAATATTCAGGTTCAAGGTTTAAGAGATGAAGTTCAACAACTTAGAAGGGAATTACAATCCATAAGAAACCCTGGTCAACCAGGATCTTATGGATATCCTCAGTATCAATATGGAGCAATTCCTCCTTATCAACAACCTGCATATCCTCCTCAACAGGGAGGTTATCCCTACTACCCTCCTCAATCATCACCATACGGTTATCCAGCACCTCCTCAGCAGTACTATCCAGTTCAAAAACCTGCAACCAATAATTTTACTTTAAAGTCATTAGAAAAAATGAGAGAGAGAGGCTTAATAAGTGAAGAAAACTATCTAAAAAAACTTAAAGAATTTGGTTATTAGTGAAACTCATACTCAAAGTTCCATAATAATCCATGATTAGCTGAGGCATCTGTTAATCCATGCAAATACCCTAATGCAAGTTCAATTTCTGAATCTGAAAGTTTAAACTCATATTCAAATTGAAACCCATATTGATGTTCTTGATTTCCAAAAGTATTTGTATCTGAAATTTTTCCAAATTCACTAAACCCCAACACACCAAAACTTAAATCAAAAAAAATATCTTTCATATATAAGTAATTACTTATCGAAAATGTAGTTGAACCTTCGGCGGTTTTGCCAACCTCTTTTTCAAAAATAAAGTTAGAAATAAATCCAAAGGTGTCATTATAAAATTCATTGAGATATTTATATTCGATTTCATCAGCTGAATCTGATTTTGACACAACATTATAAGAAAAATACAATGCTGCAGCCCAGTTTTTATAATCAAAAATTTGTAATTGATTTTGAAACTCTGTTTTCTCCCAATCCATTGGCGTATTTTCTTTATCGGAAAGATGAAATTCTAACTCACTTTGCCAAAAATCTGTCCATGAATATTCTGTTTCAAGAACGTGATGATGAGCTTTATTCTTTTCAACTCTGTCGTCAACATCAAAGTGACCTCTCCACTCAAAAGATTGTCTTCCCTCTTCAACTATTGGACTGTAAATTTTATGATGTGAAAAAAGAGGCTTAGAAGTTAACAGAAGAAATAATAAAATATTCAATACTATTTTGTTTTTAACTAAACTATGTTTTTTATTTTGCATCATATTTTTAAAAAAAATTAATATTGTGTTTGATAAACATTTATTAATATTGAAACAGGATTTATTTATTGAGAAATAAGTCCCTAAAAATAAAGTCATAAAGTTAACTATCCAGTAAGTCTTCCCTAAGAATAGTCATGTGAAATTGGTAAGAAACTTCACCTTCATCATCTTCAATATAAACCAAACCAATAAATTCATCGTCAATAAATATTTCACAAGAGTCCTCGATGGACTTTCTTTTTTTTGCAACAAATTTATTAGTTTCAAACTTATGGTTTAAATAATCTTGTAATTGTTTAATTTCAAATTCAGTCATTTTATAGATAAAAATTTAATTTTATGATAATGATAAATTTTAATCAGGCAAGAAGATATGTTGACAGTAAAAAAAAAAGTAATCCTTCTTTCGTGTTTAGGAATAATTCCTTTTTACTTTGGTATTATAATTCATTTTTTAAGCAATTTTTATAATTTGAAATTTTTTCAACAAATAAATTTAGTGAGTTTTTTATATGGTGGTTTCATTTCTAGCTTTTTATGTGGAATGCAGTGGATAAAATTTATTGAATTAAAAAAAAGATTTTTATATTTTCCAATGATTCCATCTGTTGTACTTTGGATTTCGTTTTTTTCTGAAATAATATTTTTTCAATTAACTGTAATTCTAAGTCTACTGTGGTGCCTATACATAGATATTTCAATTTTGAAAAACGAAAATAAACAATGGTTTAAAAAAATGAGAATAATTATTACTACTGTAGCTATCTCACCACTTGTTTGCAATTTATTTATCAATAAAATCAATTAGATATAAACAAAAAAAGTTTTTTTTCTTGAATTCAATTCGTTTTAAGTCATTCTATATCGAAGTATATGGGGAGATTTTGGGTAGCTTTAATTAGTATATAGCCCATACATCTACTCTATTTGTAATAACATTTAGTCACAAATGTATTGTGATTAGACATATTAACTACGAAAGGATAGACATATGGATTATATGCTAAAACCAGAAGACTTTGTTGGTGTTACTTTTTGGATAATTTCAGTTTCAATGGTAGCCTCAACTGCTTTCTTCTTCCTAGAAGCAAACAGTGTTTCAAAGCATTGGGCAACATCTGTCAGAGTAGCCGGTCTAGTAACATTAATCGCTGCTGTGCACTACTACTATATGAGAGATGTATGGGTTTCTACAGGTGAATCACCTACCGTTTTAAGATACATTGATTGGTTACTAACGGTGCCACTTCAAATGATTGAATTTTACCTTATTCTTGCTGCAGTTGGAGCAGCTACAGCTGGAATCTTTTGGAGACTACTAATTGGTACTATTATAATGCTTGTTGGTGGCTTCATGGGCGAAGCTGGCTACATTAACGCAACTGTGGGATTCATCATCGGTATGGCTGGATGGATTTACATACTTTATGAAGTATTTGCTGGTGAGGCTGCTCAAGCTAGCGCTGCAAGTAATTCTGCAGGTATGAAATCCGCTTTTAACGCTCTTAAGTGGATTGTTTCTATTGGTTGGTCTATTTATCCTATAGGATATTTCCTAGGTTATTTATCAGGTGCAGGTGCTGATGCAGCTACATTAAACTGGGTTTATAACTTAGCTGACTACATCAATAAAATCGCATTTGGTGTAATTATTTGGGCTGCAGCAAAAGCTGATACTTCAAAAGCTTAAGTAATGTAATTAACAATTTTAGGGGAAACATCACATTGATGTTTCCCTTATTTTTTGGTTATGTTTAGAAATCAAAGTTATAAAAGCTATAAGGAAAACCTTGATTTTGTTCGCTCATGTTCTAATTGGGATGAACTAGATAAGCTTTCCAATGCCTTAAATCATAAATTTTTATTAAACTCAAAATATAAAAGTAAATTAAGATCAGTTGAAAAAAAAATGAACACAATTCTATGTGACGACTCATGGATGGGGCATTGTGCAAAATATCAACTTCACTCTGGTGGAAAAAGATTTAGAGCATTATTAGCACTTATTGCGGCAGATATTTATAAAATAAGCAACGAAAGTGCAATTTATGCCGCTATCTGTTGTGAGTTAATTCATAATGCTTCATTAATTCATGACGACCTTCAAGATAGAGACATCCTAAGAAGAGGTCTTCCAACTATTTGGAATAGATTTGGAGATCATACTGCAATAAATCTAGGTGACTACTTTATCGCTGGTTCATTTGAAGCATTGTCTAAAATAAAAGGTAACCCTGAGAACAAATGTAAAGCCATTGAACATTTGAGTTATACAATTCAACAAACTGTAAAAGGTCAATCACATGAAATTCTCCAGAGATCTAATCTCAATTTGAGAATGGAAGAGTATGAATCTACTGCTAAAGCTAAAACAGGAGGATTAATTTGCTGGCCAATAAAGCTTATAATGATCTTGAATGGCGAAAAAAATATTGATGAGATTAATTTTAAGCCATTATATGAAGCCGGATTAGCTTATCAAATACAAGACGACCTTTCTGACTTTCTTGGTATTAAAGATAGAGGACTTCCAGGTAGAGATCTTAAAGAAGGAAAAATGAATGTTTTAATAATGCATTTTTTAGAAACAGCAACAAGTGGTGAGAGATTTTTATTGAAAGAGTTTTTTACAAAAAAATCTGAATCAATATCAGAGGATGACATTTTAAATTGGATTAAAATTATAAAAAGTAGAGGAATAATAGAAAAATCAATAGAGCATTTAATAAAAGTATCCAAAGATGCTATTTTAAAATCCAGGAAAGTAAGTAACGGACTTAATAAAATAACAGAATTTGTAATTCTGAATATTTTGTTAAGGATTTCAGATAAAATTAAAGTTCATTAATGAAAAAAAAAGCATTGGTTGTAGGATCCGGTTTTGGTGGAATTGCATCTGCATTGCGACTTAGAAAACTTGGGTTTCAAGTCACAATATTAGAAAAGCTAGACCAAATCGGAGGTAGAGCAAGGGTTTTTAAAAAATCAGGATACACTTTTGATGCGGGTCCAACAGTAATTACTGCACCTTTTTTATTTGACGAGCTGTTTAAATTATTCAAAAAGGATAGAAAAAAATACGTAAAATTTGTTAGATTAGACCCTTGGTATAGATTTTATTTCTCATCAAATAAAAAAATTTTTGATTATTCAGACGACTTAAAAAAAACAGAAGATGAAATTAAAAAATTTAATTATAGGGACGTGGAGGGTTACAGAAAACTCCTTAAATTTTCTGAAAAAATTTTCAATGTTGGTTTTTTAAAATTATCATTTACTCCATTTCATAACTTTTGGTTTATGATAAAACAACTCCCAACACTTTTAATATTAAAAAGTTATTTAAGCGTTTTTAGTTTAGTAGGAAAGTTTATTAAGAATAATCAACTACAACAAGCTTTGAGTATACAACCTCTTTTATTGGGTGGAAATCCAATTACAACTACATCTATCTATAATTTAATTCATTTTCTAGAAAGGAAATGGGGAGTTCATTATGCTATGGGGGGAACAGGAGCACTTATTGATGGGTTAAAAAAACTAATGTTAGAAGAAAAAATTGTTATCAAGAGAAACTCAGAAGTTACAAAAATAATTACTGAGAAAAATACAGTTATAGGTGTTGAAGTAAACAAAGAAAAAACTTTTCTTGCTGATAAAATTATTATAAACGCTGATCCAACCTATACCTACAAGCACTTACTTAAAACCCCTTATAACAAAAAATGGAATAACAAACGCATTGATAACCTTGATTATTCGATGGGACTATTCGTTATTTTTTTTGGGACAAAAAAAAAATATAAAAAGATTGCTCATCACACAATTTGGATGGGAAAACGATATGAAGGTTTATTAAATGATATTTTCAAGAAAAAAGTTTTAGCCGACGACTTTAGTCTCTACCTTCACAGACCGACTTCAACAGATCAATCAATGGCTCCTAAAGGATGTGACTGTTTTTATGTTTTATCTCCGGTACCAAATTTAAAAGGAAATTTAGATTGGAAAAAAAATGGAGAGAAATATAAAAATAAGATATTATTAGCTCTTGAAAAAACAATAATGCCGGAATTAAGAAAAAATCTAGAAGTCTGTTTTTATATGACACCAGAAAACTTTAAAAATGATTATTTATCAACTTACGGTTCAGGTTTTTCCATAAGTCCTGTTTTTAAACAATCTGCATGGTTTAGGTTTCATAACAAATCAGAGGATTTTAAAAATCTTTATTTTACTGGAGCTGGAAGCCATCCTGGAGCTGGAGTTCCTGGAGTTGTAAGCTCTGCAAAAATTATTGAAAACTTAATTATCAATGAAAATAAATGACAAAAAGCTGACGTTACAATATAGAGCCAAAACCTTTTATTTCGCTTCTGCATTTCTACCAACAAAAGTAAAAAAAGATATTGAAAATCTTTATATTTTCTGTAGGTATCTAGACGATTTAGGTGACGATCCTAATTTAAGTAAAGTTGAGTCTTTTATAAAGTTAAAAATAATAAAAAACCAAATTAAAAGTAAAAAATCAACTTTTCCAGCTGTTAGAAACTTTATTGATATAATGATTAAATATAATATTAATAAAAGTGTTCCGATAGAATTAATAAATGGTATCGAGTATGACCTTAGGGAAAAAGTTAACATAAAATCTTTTGAGCAACTAATCAAATATTGCTATCAGGTAGCCGGAACCGTTGGTTTTATGTTTTGTAAAATAATAAATATAAGAGACAAAAAAATGATTTTAGGAGGAGTCCAACTAGGAATTGCAATGCAACTGACTAACATAAGTAGAGATGTAGTTGAAGATTTAAAAATGAATAGAATTTATATACCACTATCAATGAGAAGTTTTAAAAAAAATGACAAAGAAAAAATTTTGGGTAATAAAAGTATAAAAAAACAATTGTCAAAAGATTTGTTAGTCCTTTTAAAAAAAGCTGATCTTTTTTATGAAAACGCTTGGAGTTCTATACATATTTTAAAAAGGGAATATGGGATACCAGTTTCAATAGCAGCAGAACTTTACAGAAAAATTGGTAAAAAAATAGTTACCAAAAAAGGAAACATATGGGTGGGAAGAATATATGTAAATTTTATTGAAAAAGTTTTATTTTCATTGAAAGCACTTTATAAATTATATTTTTCTAAAAACCTCTCACTTAATTATACGTTTGAGAATAAAGTAATTTTAATACTGAAAAAATTAAATGTTAAATTTGATTAGGAAAGAATTTGATATAATTATTATAGGCGCTGGACTTTCTGGATTAATACTTGCTAATGAAATATCAGAAAGATCAAAAAAAAGTATTCTAATAATCGAAAAAAAAAAAAAATTAGGCTACAACAAGAATTGGTGTTTTTGGAATACTCCTCAAAATATCTTTACAACAAAACCTGATACATCATGGGATTCTATAAAAATAAAGATTGATCAGAATGAGATAATTCATAGTGATAGTAATATCAAATATCTTCATTTAAATTCGTCTTCATTTTTCAACTATATGACAAAAAAACTTGTAAAAAATAAAAGAATAAAAATTCTAAATGGAAAAAATATAAATAAAATAAATAAATACGCCTATAAAAATGAAGTGATAATTGGTAAATATAAGTATGAGTGTGAATTCCTTTTTGATAGTAGACCTAACTTAATAAAGAAAAAAGATGACTTATTTCAACATTTTGTTGGTTATGAAGTAGTTTTTGAAAAAAATGTCCTCAACAATAAACAAGTAACATTAATGGATTTTCAAAGTTTTTCTGATGGAATAAATTTTATGTATATTCTTCCCTTTTCATCAAAAAAAGCTTTATTTGAATCGACATATTTTTCAAAAAAAATTTTTGCAAGATCAAAATATAAAAAAAATATAATACAATACATAGATAAAAATTTTCCAAATGTAAAATACCAAATTTACTTTAAAGAACAAGGCATCCTCCCTATGTTTAATCAGAATGTTAAGCAACAGTTTAATTATTTTCCAATTGGTATCCCTGGAAACTGGATGAAGTCATCAACTGGGTATAGTTTTCAAAATTGTTTCTTATATTCAGACTTTATAACAGAAAACATTCTTAATAATAAAAAAATAAGAGTCAAAAATAACTTTTTACTTAATTTTTTAGATGAAGTTTTTTGTAATTTGATACAAAAGAATTCTGAAGATCTAAAAAGTTTTTTTTTATATTTTTTTAAAAAAAATAATTTAATGTTAATAGTTAAGTTTCTAAATGGAAATATTAATCTTCTTCAACTTTTGAGAGTTATTATAATCCTACCAAAAAAAAAAATGTTTATTTCAGCTTTTGAAGTTTTAAAGAAGAGAGTTTTATCAAATGAAATCAATTGATCTTAAAATATTTATATTATCAATTTTTTTTTTTTCAGTATTGGTTAACCTATTTGAAAACTATATATATTCGAATTTATATAACCAACTTATTATATTTTCTCTACCTCTAATATGGCCAGGATTAGCTCATGGAAGTCTAGATATTTTTACAGCTAAAAGATTTAATCTAATAAAATCAAAGAATACTTTATTTTTTTTTCTTTTAATTTATATTTCAATCCCAATTTTGTTTTTTTATTTTTGGATGATACTTCCAGATTTATTCTTCATTTTTTTTTTAATTTTATCCGGGCTTCATTTTGGAATAAGTGATAGAGAAAGTAAGTCTGCCTTGCAAAAAAAATTAGAGGTCTTGCTAAGAGCAATTATAATAATTTTTTTTCCTATTAAATTTCATATTAATGAGATAAGAGAAATCTTTATCTTTTTTTTTGTTACCGATAATTTAATTTCTTTATTGTTTTATTGGAGTGACTTTTTTTTATATTTCTCTTTCTTTATCTTTTCTTTTTTTTTAATAAAATTTCTACTCAACAAAGTATCCACAAATCTGTTAATTGAATTAATATTTCTTTTTTTTTGTTTTATATATTTCAAACCATTAGTATCTTTTTTTATTTATTTTTGTTTTTTACATTCTGTTCGACATCTTATTTACGAAAAGTCAAAACTTAACCTTTCTTTCAAAAAACTATTTATCAGAACGTTACCTATGACAGCATTGAGTTGCTTACTAATATTTTTTCTAATACTAATTTCAATCCAGAATGACATGTTAAGTTTAAATCATATTGTAATTGCACTTTCCTCTTTAACAATATCGCATGTTTTTCTTATTAATTTTCTAAAAAATGACTAATCTTGCATATAAAACTTTGAATCATATAGAGACTTAAACCATTTACCTTGTTTAGCTAAATTGTTGTTATCTATGTTTTTAGGTAAACTAAATCTTTTTAAATCTTTTTTACATAATGTTCTTGTTTCAATATTTAATCTTCTAAAGGTTCCTAAGTTACTTCCATGGATATGGTTTCCTGAAAAACAAAAAGCATCACCTAAAGTTAGTTTTTTAGTTTTATAGTCAACTGAATTAAAACTTTGAAGAGAGACTGGTGTTGAACATTTAATATAACCTTTTTTAAATAATTTGAAACTCCAGTCTTTTGAATTATTCTTAACTTTCTGAGTAAAATATTTTGGTAAAAAAAAAATAGAATTTTGTTTTGACAAATCGTGTAAAGGAACCCACCAGTTAATTTGATGCTGAAAGTTTGAAGCCCATGTATCTCTGTGTGGTTTGGCTGGTTTTAATAATCCTTTTCCTTGTTCATTAATTGATGGACTAAATCTAATTGTTATTTGATCACAATAAGTATCGTGAATTTCAAAACCTAAATCTTTTAAAAACATTACAAATTTTTTATATAAAGGTTTTGATTTTTTAATTAACTTTTGAAACTTTATAATTTCTTTTTCTTGAAAAATTATTGAATTATCTCTAACAAATTCATTTATAGAAACATTAAAAAATTTTAAAAAATAATTTTCTACTTCAATTATCAAAGAAAGTAAGCTTGAAAACCCTTGTGGTATCAGAATCTTTCCATTAAATACTGAGGTCTTTAGTTTATTTGAATCAACTTCATCGGCAAAGTCAAATTTTTCAAAAATATTTTGCTTTTTTATTTTCATAAGAATTTTATATTATAATATCTATGAAATATCTTTCTGAAAAGATAGCACTAAAACTTCTTAACTTAGAAAAAATAGATAGAAGTATTGTAATTAGTGACCCTTACCAAAAAGACTGTCCAATGGTCTACATCAGTAAAGAGTTCTCAAAACATACAGGCTACAGTATAAAAGAATCCTTGGGTAAAAATTGTAGATTTCTTCAAGGTCCTGAAACTGATGAAAATGACATTCAGCAAATCAAATTGTCTTTAAAGCTTAAAAAGAGAATTACAATTGACATACTAAATTACAAAAAAAATGGAGAAAAGTTTTGGAACAGATTAAGAATTATACCTATTTTTGATAGAGAAAAAAAATTAATTTATTTTGCAGGAGAACAAAACCCCATTGAGGTTGAATCTGTTAGGAGACATACTTTTAATAAAATTATTGATTAGTTTCTTTGTACTTATATTGTAGATCAAGATATGAACCTCCTTCACATTGAAGTATGTTTTCAGGTCCTTTATTGTTATTAAGTCTTTTTTGTGATATTAAAAATAAATTTTGATAGTACAAAGCTTGCCTTTCTTGTAAAGTCCACAGAGTTCTCTCATCAAGGTCAAAAGTCCTGTTTGAATTTTTCTGGTAATGATGAACCATTTCGTGAAGAATTATTGATAAATCACAAATATTATCATTAGGCAAAAGATTGTCCCTGAAAAAAATACCTTCTTTTTTGACATAATAAGCTTTGACTCTACAATTTTCTGATGAATAACAAGCTTTATCTGACATTTGTTTCTTTGACAACTTAAAGAATGCTGGAGGATCAACTTCTTTACTAAATTCAGTATTAGTAATTATCCAGGATGTAAGGAATGCTATAAGTGTTTTAGTTATCATTTATCTCTAATTATTATACTTCCAATTTTTTTGTTGCTATTAAGATCATAAATTATTATTGAGGATTTGTTATTAGATTTATTTTTTACGTGAAGATATAGTTTATTATTATTAATATCAAAGGAATGAATTAGTTGATCATTTGTTAAATTGGGGGTAATTTCTGAATTTTCAATATATTTATATTCAACTTGATTATATTTTTTGACGATTACAAAAATTGTTATTGAAAATAGAATTAAAATTAAAACAGCTAAGAAAATGACTATAAATTTTAGGTATTTATTCATTGAATAAGAATTATATAAAAATATTTGTTTCTATCAATGATTTGGGAAAAAGAATTGATAAATTATTATCTAAAAAAATTGATGGTTTTTCACGTAATAAAATTCAAGATCTAATTTTAAACGGAAACATTATGTTGGATAAAGAAATTATAAAAGACCAATCACTGGTAATTAAAAAAGAAGGCACCTTATTTGTAAATTTACCTAAACCTAAAGATTCAAAATTGATTGCCAAAAAAATGGACCTAGAAATTTTTTACGAAGATGAACATTTACTTGTTTTAAATAAAAAGGCGGGAATAATAGTACATCCAGGTGCAGGAAATTATGAAAATACCCTAGTTAATGGTTTATTATACCATTGCAAAAACTCTTTATCTGGAATAGGTGGTGTATTAAGACCTGGGATTGTCCATAGAATTGACAAAATGACAAGCGGTCTATTAGTTATTGCTAAAAATGATATAACTCATAATAGTCTTTCAGAGCAATTTAAAAATAGGAATATTAAAAGAAAATATATTTGTCTAACTTGGAACTCTACTAATCTTAAAAAGGGTTTAATTAAAAAAAATATAATAAGGTCGAAAGTAAATAGAAAAAAAATGGTAGTTTGTGAGGAAAATATGGGTAGAGATGCGCTGACTGAGTATCAATTGAAAAATAAATTTGATTTTAAAAAATTATCAATAAGCATATATGAATGTAAGCTTCATACAGGAAGAACACATCAAATAAGAGTTCATTTAAATTATATTGGAGTTCCTATAATTGGAGATTTTGTTTATAAAAAAAATATAAATAAAGATTACCTTCCTTTAAATATAAAAGAAAACATCGAAAAAAACTTTATAATACCTAAACGACAAGCATTACACGCTCAATCAATAGGTTTTTTTCATCCATACATGGAAAAGGACATGTTTTTTGAGTCTGAAGAACCAAAGGAATTTAGAGATTTTGTATCACTATGTGAAAAAAGCGACTAAATTAACAAAATATTCATCTCATATTCATTTTTCTCTTGAAATTTAATTTTGTGACATTATTATAACTTTTATGAGTGTAAAAATTGAATCAAATATAGTTAGAAACCTTAACCAAAACGATATTTCTTCTTACTTAAGAGAAATCAACAAATTTCCCTTACTATCGCATGAAGAAGAATATAGCCTAGCTGACGACTGGATTAATAATAAAAGCCATAGCGCAGCTCATAAACTTGTAAATGCTCATTTACGTTTGGTAGTAAAAATATCAATGAAATTTAGAGGTTATGGTTTACCATTAAGTGAATTAATATCTGAAGGGAATATTGGTTTAATACAATCTCTTAACAGATTTGACCCAAAAAGGGGCTTCAGACTGTCAACATATGCAATGTGGTGGATAAGGGCCTCGATTCAAGAATTTATTCTTCACTCATGGTCATTAGTTAAAATTGGAACCACAGCAGCTCAAAAGAAACTTTTCTTTAACTTACGCTCTCTTAAAGGAAAACTTAAAGCTTTAGAAGATGGTGATTTACCTCCAGAACTTGTAACAGAAATTGCAGATAGACTGGACGTCTCTGAAAATGATGTGATTGACATGAACAGAAGAATGACTGGACACGACCAATCCTTAAATAACCCGTATTCTGCTGACAACGAAGACGAATGGATTAACAGCTTAGTGGACGATAAAGAAAGTCATGAAAGTAAATTTATATACAAACAAGAACTTTTCAGACGTAAAGAAATGCTTGAAAGTGCTCTTAAAGATTTAGACGATAGGGAAAGATACATAATAACGCACCGCAGACTAGTCGATGATCCACTTACTCTAGATCAACTCAGTAAATCTTTTGGTATTTCAAGAGAAAGGGTAAGACAAGTTGAAGCTAAAGCCTTTGAAAAGCTCAAAAAGTTTGTCAAAAATGTCGACTACAGAAGTAAAAACTTCAATCAATAAATGGATTCTTCACTAATATTGTATCTTCGCGCTTGGGACTTGTTGACAATAACGAAACTTGAACCCCAAGCAACTCTTCAATTCTTCTTACATACTTAATAGCTAAAGCTGGAAGATTACTCCAGGATTTAGTACCTTTTGTTTTTTCTAACCATCCTTCATGAACTTCGTAAACAGGAATTATATTCTTTTGATCAGACTCTGACTGAGGAAAATAATTAATTTTTTTTCCATTTAATTTATAACCTATACAAATCTTAACTTCTTTGAAACTGTCTAGTACATCTAATTTTGTCAATGCGATTCCTTCAATTCCTGAAACATTGATGGAATGTTTAAGTAAAACAGCATCAAACCATCCACATCTTCTTTGTCTGCCAGTTACAGTACCAAACTCGTTTCCAATTTCTCCAAGTTTTTTTCCGATATTACAATCAAGTTCACTGGGAAATGGTCCTCCACCAACTCGTGTAGTATAGGCTTTAACAATCCCTAATATAAAACCAATTTGTTTGGCTGAAATTCCTGTCCCAACTGCAGCACTACTTGGAACAGTATTAGATGAGGTTACATATGGATAAGTGCCGTGATCAACATCTAAAAGGACTCCTTGAGCTCCTTCAAATAAAATTCTTTTTCCTTTCAATCTTGCATTTTCTAATATTGGAGCAATTCTCTTTACATATTTTAAAATTGGTTTTCTAAAAGAATAGATTTCTTTTTTTATTGTTTCAAATTTAAGAGGTTGTGAATTTAATCCAGCTAAAATTATATTGTGATAATCTAAAATATTTTTAATTTTAACATTGAGAATATCTTCATTACTTAAATCACCAAATCTAACTGCTCTTCTTCCAATTTTATCCTCATATGCAGGACCAATTCCTCTTCCAGTTGTTCCAATTTTATTAATTCCTTTTCTCTCTTCTCTTATTTTATCAATGTTTTTATGAAAACTGAAAATAATTGAGGCGCAGTCAGATAGGATTAGATTTTTTGAATTTATATTAACTCCATGCTTTTTTAGACTTTTTATTTCGTCTAAAAGTGCTAGAGGGTTTACAACAACACCATTACCAATGACCGATAAGGTTCCCTTCCTGATGATTCCTGATGGAATTAAACTTAACGCAATCTTTTTCTTTTCGATAACAATTGTGTGACCAGCATTATTTCCTCCTTGAAATCTAAAAACTATATCTGCTTGGTTCGATAACCAATCTACGATCTTTCCCTTTCCTTCATCACCCCATTGAGCACCTATAACTGTTACATTTCCCATTCTATTTTACCTTTAAAATAACATTATCAAAAAAGTAATAACTACACTTTTGTTTAATTGCTTCATTTTTAATCTGTTGTTTATTTAATTTTTTAATCGCTTGAAAAGTAATAAATCCCTTCTTTTGGATATTTTTTTTCAGTTCAGCGTCAATATGTTTAGGTATCAAAATTTTTTTTGCTAAGCTTTTTGTTAAAAATGATTCCAATAGTAATGATTCTGTAAAACCAGAAAAACCAATACAATTTTCATTTGAAACTTTATAATTTCCACCTGAAAATAGTTCTTTTAGATTTTCTGAAAAAACCTTAAAAGCAATTCCAGTATGATAATTCGATTCATCAATTTCTAAAGGATCAATCAGTATTTCTAAGTTAGAAAAATCCTTAACTATTCTAGTCATAATTTTAATAAAACTTTGTATCTCATTATTAATATTTTTTGTGAATTTAATTTTTCTAAGTTTTTTAAGGTTTGTTGATGCATCTCCCACACAATTAATTAAAGCATCTGATATGGTTTTTAGTTGTTTAGATATTTTTTCTAAACCTTCTGAATTTTTATTATTAAATCTGTTTCTGACAAATTCTAAATCAGGTTTAGAAAGTTTGAAGTCCTTAGCAATAGCTGAAATTAACGTGGGCATTGTAAAGTTTATAAAAAATTTTTTTATTCTTAAAAACTTCAAAGATTCAATCATAAGTGAAATAATCTCATTTTCACATTGATTTTGATCTATACCAATAATTTCTGACCCTATTTGAGTTGCCTGTCTAGAGAGATTAAGACTGTTATTTTTAACTCTTAAAACTTCTCCTGAGTAACATACTTTTAATGGTCGAGGTAATTCAATTAACGCACCACAAGAAATTCTCGCAATCTGAACTGTGATATCAGATCTAATTCCCATCATTTTTTGGGAAATTGGGTCAAGGACTCTGAATGAATTTGCCTTTTCATTATCATCTAAAAGAAAAAAAAGTGAGCTTTCAAACTCTAATAGGGTTGGTTTGACTAACAAAAATCCATTCTTTTGCATTAGTTTTATATATGTTGAATTAACTTTATCTTCTTTGGTAGCTAATTCAGGGAGACTATCTCTGAATCCCTCTGGTAAAAGCTGATTTTTCACTCTATAACCTAAAATAATTAAAAGACCAATCTAGCCAATTTGTGAGAGCAATCAAATCATTTTTTTTTATATTTGAGCCGTTCCAAATTCTTATTCCTGATTTAGCTTTACGATAATTTGCAATATCAAAAGCTATTTTTTTTTTACTTAAAAAAGAGAACATCTGTTTATAATTTATGTCTTTTTTAAAGATAAAAAAACATGGAGTGAGAGCTCTATATATTTTTTTTTTACAAAAAAAACTTATAAATTGATTACCTTTTACCCAATTCTCTAAAATAGATCTATTTCTAATACAAGTTTCTTTACTAAATTTTAAACCACCTCTTTTTTTAAAAATTTCTAAACATAAATCAAAATCAGAAATTGATAATAAAGAAGGTGTATTTATCAAAAAATCATGATCATAAATTGACAAAATTTTTGGTAATTTTTTTCTTTTTTTTAAACGCTCCAGTGCTTTGGGGCTAATCACTATAACTCCATGTTGTGATTCTGATCCTAGCGCTTTTTGCCATGAAAAAACTGAAACATCAATTTTTTCCCAAGGTAAATCCTCAATAAAAGCAGCAGAGGTTACATCTGATATAATTAAACCATCATGAGAACTTTTTATAAAATCTATATTATTTATAGTCATACCAGTTGAAGTACCTGTCCAAACGAAAACTACATCATTTTTTTTATCGATATTACTTAAATCTGGTAAATCACCAGCTAAATTCTTTCTTAGTTCTACTTTTAAATTTAGCTTTAATAAATCTTCAAACCAACTTAACCCCCAGTAATCATATATTATTGCCGTTACAGTATTTTTCCCCAGAAAAGACCAGATGACAGCTTCCATTGCACCGGTGCATGATCCAGGAAATAACAAAACTTTATGGTTTTTGGGTATACCCAAAGTTGTTTTTAATTTATTCAATACGTTATTAATAAATTCTTTAACATCGATGGATCTATGATATCTTCCTAAAAAATTAGTATTCAAATCATTTATAGACCATTCATCTGGTTTTTTTGTAGGTCCAGACGAAAAATTAGGAGACTTTGGTTTTTTAAGCTTTGGAAGAATCATAATTCATAAAATAATGGAAAAGTAATAAAAAATACTACCCAACATAAAACTGTTAACGGCAAACCAAACTTAACATAATCAATAAATTTATAATGACCAGGACCCATAACTAAAAGATTAGTTTGATAGGCTAAAGGTGTTACAAATGAAGTATTTACAGCAAAAATCAATGCTATAGCGAATATCTTTGGGTCTACATTAATTTTATCTGCGATGTCAATTGCAATTGGAGTGAATAATACCGCACAAGCATTATTTGAAATAAAATTAGTAGTTATTGAAACTAGCATATAAAAACATAGCAACAAAATTAGAGGAGATGACTCACCAAGAAAATCTATTAAAGATTGAGACAAGAAATTTGCTGTCCCAGTAATTTGAATAACACTGCCTAATGCTAAAGATGTTACAATTAGAAGAAGTAAATTGTTATCAACACTTCTTATAACCTGTCTTATAGAAAGTACTTGAAACATAATCATAAATACCACACCCATTAGTGCGGCAACAACAAGAGGAAGGATTTCAAATGCACCAAGAA
This sequence comes from Rickettsiales bacterium, assembly GCA_002690875.1. Next base: position 64,354 of record NZGH01000054.1, on the reverse strand, counting down.
ATATTACTGATAGAAAGATATAAATAGATTTTTTTGAAATGTCTTTTGAAGAAATTTGAGATGTTGCCCATTCCATCGGTAACAAGTCACTTTGTGTTCTTAATGCTTTAATTGAATCTTTTTCGCCTTGTATTAAAAGTGTGTCACCTGGCTCTAATGCGAGTTCACTCATATGACTTGTAATTATTTTAGATTTTCTTTGTAAACCTATAACAAAGCAATTGTATCTATATCTAAAACTTACATTTTCGATAGTGTTTCCAACCAAGCTGGAGGAAGGAGTAACCATAACTTCAGTAATTATTTGATTTTTTTGACTATTACTCTCGTCATCTTTTTCAAAAGTTTCAATAGAACCAATTTTTTGTGACAATATATTTGTCAATTGCTCTCGAGATATTGAAACAACCAAAATATCTCCCTCTTCAAGTATAAAACCATAAAAAGGACCATGTTCTGCATGCTCTCTTCTTTGAATCATCAAAATTTTAGCTTGTCCCAACTCTTTTAGATTTGAATCTTTAATAGCTTTTCCAATTAAAGATGAATCTTTATTTAAAATAATCTTAGTGATAAAACTATTTTTACTATCATCTACTAATTGGTTAGATATTGGAGATCTATCTTTAAGTAAAATTTTTGAAAAAAAAATTAAATAAAACAAACCTGCAATAGCAATTACTGATCCTGGCAAAGCAAATTCAAAAAAACTTATTTCTATTTTTGCATAGTTATATAATGAATTTGAAACTAAAAGATTTGTACTAGATCCAACAATTGTAATCATTCCGCCCAAAATAGCTGCAAAACTGAGTGGCATTAAAAATTTGCTCATTGAATAATCCAAATTTTTAACAATGCCTTGAATAATAGGAATAAAAATAATTACTACGGGTGTATTATTAATAAAAGCACTCAAAAATAAAACAATAAAAAGAGTAATAAAAATTATAATTTTTGTATTATTTGAAAAAAAACCAAGAAAATTAGTTATAAATCCATTTAAAACTCTTGTCTGAACAACACCTTGACCTAAAATTAAAAGAGAGATTACTGTTATAAGTGATGTATTACTAAACCCACTTAAAATAGTCTGAGGGTTAAGTAAATTAATGCCGTCTTGATTTTTGTAAGGAAAAATTGAAAAAAAAATTAAAAGAAATGTTAAAATTACAATGGATTTAAAAATCATTGAAAACCTCTCAATAGCATAAAAAAACATGCTAAGAAAAACTATTAACAAACTAAAAAAAATGAACTGATTATCGTTTAACAAAAACATAATTTAGGGAAATTTAAATATATCTATTTTTTTGAAAATTTAAACATTATAATAAAAAGGATTTATTAAAATTTTAAATGTTAGATAAAGTAAAACAACCTTACCAGAAAAAAAAAATAAAGGATGACCCCCATAATGAGAGTTTTCCGAGGTCAAAAAAAGTTTACAGTAAGGGTGCAATTTTTTCTTCAGTAAATGTTGGGATGAGAGAAATTTCAACCGACGACAAAGAAATTAAATCCATTATTACCTATGATACATCTGGATTATACACCGATCCTAAATATGAACATAACTACGATAATGGTCTAAAAGAAATAAGAAGTTCATGGATAAAAGAAAGAAAAGGATTAATTTCAACTGTTAAAAGTAAGTTAAATTTTCTTAAAGAATCAAAAGTTGTCGAAAAATTTCCGTCTGTAAAAAAAAATATCTTTAAAAGAAAAATCAACAACCAAATCACTCAACTCTTTTTTGCAAGAAACAATATTATCACCGAAGAAATGGAATATTGTGCTATTAGAGAAAATGAAGGACGAGAAAAGCTAATTGGAAAACGGTTTAAAAAAGAAGATTTGGTTTCAGCAGAGTTTGTCAGAAGTGAAATTGCATCTGGAAGAGCAATCATTCCTTCAAATGTAAATCATACTGAGCTTGAACCGATGATAATAGGAAAAAATTTTCTTGTAAAAATTAACGCAAATATTGGTAATTCTGCAGTTTTATCAAGTGTCTATGATGAAGTTGAAAAGCTTCTATGGGCGATAAGATGGGGGAGTGACACAGTTATGGATCTTTCAACAGGAGAGAATATTCATGAGATAAGAGAATGGATAATTAGAAATTCTCCAGTACCAATAGGTACTGTGCCGATTTATCAAGCACTTGAAAAAGTCGATGGAATAGCTGAAGACCTTAATTGGGATGTATTTAAAGAAACTTTAATAGAACAAGCTGAACAAGGTGTAGATTATTTTACAATACATGCAGGTGTAAGACTTCACTACATCCCACTTACAGCTGAAAGGCTTACAGGAATTGTTTCACGAGGTGGATCAATCATAGCTAAATGGTGCTTAGCTCACCACAAAGAAAATTTCTTATACTCAAATTTTGAAGAAATATGTGAAATAATGAAATCATATGATGTAAGTTTCTCTTTAGGTGATGGACTTCGTCCAGGGTCAATTCATGATGCTAACGATATATCTCAATTTTCTGAGTTAGAAACTCTTGGGGAATTAACTGACATTGCATGGAAAAATAATGTGCAAGTTATGATTGAGGGTCCTGGTCATGTTCCAATGCAGAAAATTAAAGAAAATGTAGAAAAGCAAGAATCAATTTGTAAGAATGCACCATTTTACACATTAGGTCCTCTAACAACAGATATTGCTCCAGGTTATGACCATATTACTAGTGCAATTGGAGCTGCGATGATTGGCTGGTATGGAACTTCAATGCTTTGCTATGTAACTCCAAAAGAACATCTTGGTCTTCCTGATAAGAATGATGTAAAAATTGGAGTAATTACCTATAAAATTGCTGCTCATGCTGCTGATCTAGCAAAAGGTAATAAAGGAGCCTACTATAGAGATTATGTACTATCTAAAGCAAGGTTTGAATTTAGATGGAGAGATCAATTTAACCTTTCATTAGACCCAGAAACCGCAGAAAAATATCATGATCAAACATTACCTGCAGAGGGAGCAAAAGTTGCACACTTTTGTTCCATGTGCGGTCCTAAATTTTGTTCAATGAAAATTTCACAAGAAATTAGAGAAACTAGTGAAAAAGGCAAGAAGGAGATGTCCAAAAAATTTAAAGATCTTGGAAGTGAAATTTATCTAAAAACCTAGTTATCAAATTAACGGTCCATATTTTACATTCAATATTGGTGAAACGCCGATCTGATGGTTAATAAATTTTTTTGACTTTTTTATTGATTCAATTAAAGTGTAGCCTTTTGCTAAAAATATTGTTAGAGAAGATGAGAATACACATCCTGAACCATGGGTAGAATGGGTTTTTTTTTTTTTTGACTTTAAGGAGTGAATTTTTCCCTCTACATCGACGTAATCAATGCAGTAATCCGATCTTGAATCTCCACCAGTTATTATAAATCGGCAACCATATCTTTTTTTTAATAATTTGTAAATTTCTTCTATAGTCATTTTTTTAAAACCGTTGCCAATTAAAGCTTTTGCTTCATATAAGTTAGGTGTAAATATTGGATTTAATTTGGAAAAAATCTTGTGAATTTTTTGAAATTCTTTCGAATTACAAAACTTTTTTCTGTTTGTTGATTTTAAAATTGGATCGATAACAATAGGAATTTTTTTTTTTAAATTTTTTAAAAAATCAAAAATGATTTTTGCTGTCGAAATATTATTAACCAATCCTATTTTAATTCCATCAATTTCATATTCATCAATAGAAGCTTGAAGTTGAGATTTTAAAATATGGTTAGGTATATTAAACAGCTTAGAAAATTTTTTAGAATTTTGCGAAGTAACTGAAGTTACTGCTGTCAGACAATAAACACCAAGAATAAATGACGTTTTAATATCTGACTGAATTCCTGCTCCAGATGTATTGTCACTTCCAGCGATAGTTAAAATTGTAGTAAGTCTCTTAATCATCTAATTTTTTAACTAGATTCACCAAAACCTTCAGAACTTCACTTACTTCGTTTTTACTCTTTGATTGAACCATAATTCTTAATAAATTTTCTGTACCAGACTTTCTAACAAGACAATCTAAGTTTTTATATTTGATTTTAATATTTCTTAAAACTTTAATCATTTCTGGATTTTTTATAATTTTTTCACTATTTATTTTTGTTTTTATATTTTTAAGTTTTTGAGGGCTTTTAAAAAACAGATCTTCTGTTAATTTAGAAAGTTTAATTTTTTTTCTGCATATTGTATCTATAATAAACATTGCGGTAAGAATACCATCTCCACAGTATCCGTTATCAGAGAAAATAATGTGACCTGATTGTTCTCCACCAAGATATACTTTAGCTTTCTTCATTTTTTCAATAACGTATCTATCACCAACATTTGTAAGGTAAAGTTTAATTTTTAATTTTTTTAAAAAAACTCTAAAACCTATATTACTCATATGAGTACTAACTACTGATTTTATCTTAAAGTTTTTTTTGAGTCCGTAATAGTTTACGATAGCTGCTATTATTATATCACCATCTAATATCTGTCCTCTTTCATCAGAAATAATTACTCTATCAGCATCACCATCAAAAGAAAGACCAATATCTGCTCTAGTTTGTTTTGTTAATCTAGCAATTCTTTTTGGATACATTGCGCCACAGTTTTTGTTGATATTTATTCCATTTGGTTTTGATGAATATTTAATTACTTCACATCCAATTTCTTTGAAAAATTGAGGTGCAATATCAAACACAGAGCCATTTGCACAATCTAAAGCTACTTTTAATCTAAATTTTTTTTGTGAGAATTTATTTAATATTGCTTTCTTATAGCTTTCAAAATTAAGAACTTTTTTTTTTATTTTTTTTTTTTTTAAATTTGGTTTTATATGAAGAGAATCTAAAATTTTTTCAATTCTTACTTCCTCTTGATCTTTTAGTTTCTCTCCATTTTTTTTGAAAATTTTTATTCCATTATCGTGATAAGGATTATGTGAAGCAGAAATCATTATTCCAAAGTCATATTTAAAAGAATTTGTGTAAAAAGATAATATTGGAGTTGAAACAATTCCAATGAAATCACTTCTAATACCAAAAGAACTAAATCCATTAAAAAGTGCATTTTCTATCAAGGAACATGATAATCTTGTATCCTTTCCAATTACTATTTTTTTTATATTTTTTTTTGATTTAACAAGAGAAATAGCCAATTTAAAAAAAAATGGTTGAACAATTGGAAAGCTTCCAACTTTTCCTCTAATTCCATCGGTACCAAAATATTTTTTTTTCATTTGTCATTTAGTTTTTCAAAAACATCAATTGCTTGCTTTGTTTCTTTAACATCGTGTACTCTATGAATTTGTATACCTTGCATTATAGCATGAATTGTTGTTGAAACTGTACCACCTAGGCGATCTTTAGGCTTAGAATCCTTGTTAATGGCTGAAATAAATCTTTTTCTTGATATTCCTAACATAATAGGACACTCCAAAGTATGAAAAATTGATAACTGCTTCAACAATTTAATATTATCTTCCAAATCCTTACCGAAACCAACTCCTGGATCAATAATTATATTTTTTTTATCAATACCTTTTGATTCACAAAATTTTATCCTTTCCTCTAAAAAATCATAAACATCAAGAACTACGTCAAAGTAATTTTTTTTTTTCATCATTGTTTTTGGTGTGCCTGGCATATGCATAAGAATTATAGGTGTTTTATATTTTTTTAGGATATCAATACTTCTTGTATCGTTTTTCAGAGCGCTTACATCATTTATTATTTTTACACCAGATAAAATTCCAAGTTCCATTGTACTTGAATTCCTAGTATCTAAAGAAAGGTTTATTTTTTTATGATTTAAGGATTGTATTGTTGGTAAAACTCTAAGTATTTCATCACTAGGTTTAACTTTGCAAGCCCCTGGTCTCGTCGACTCACCACCAATATCGACAAAGTCAGCACCATTCTTTACCATTTCCTCAGCTTTAGTGCTATTTTTTTTAAAATCCAAGTTTTCTCCGCCATCAGAAAAGCTATCAGGTGTTATATTAAGTATAGAAAAAATTAATGATTTTTTTTTTTTAAATATTTTACTATTTAAAACTAATTTACTTTTTAGAGAATCTAAACACTTTTGTAATTGCTTATTTTTTTCAGTAAATTTGTAAAAATCCTCAACTAAAAAATTAGTACTAGAGATCTTCTTTTTTTCCTTTATTATGAGCTCAATATTAGAATAGTGATTTCCTCTAACTTCAATAACTTTATTTTTTTGAAAATCTAAATCTTTTAGTGGTATGAAACCAAATGGTCTAAGATAATATTTAATGTTATGAGAAGACAAAAAATTTATAGCATTTAAGACATTGCAGGCTTGGGGTTTAAACCTCCAACTTTTTTATTTTTCTTTCCAGCACCATCCACTGGGAGTGAGGTTTTAATACCATCTGGTTTGTCAGTGTTATTGCTATCTTTATTTTTTAATTTACCTTTTTTAATAAGTTGATTAACATCGTCTCCGGATAATGTCTCAAACTCCAAGAGACTTTTTGCTAGATTGTGAAGATGTTTCATATTTTTCTTCAATACTTTTCTAGCATGATTTTCTGCATCATCAATAAAATTTCTAATTTCTTTGTCAATTAGTTTGGCAGTTTCATCAGACATACTTTTTCTTTGCGTAACTGATCTACCCAAAAAAACATCTTCTTCATTTTCAGAATATCTCAAAGGACCTAATAAATCACTCATACCCCATTCAACAACCATTGCTCTGGCTTTTTGAGTTGCTTGTAAAATATCATTTGATGCTCCAGAGGTTATGTTATCTTTACCGAATATTAACTCTTCAGCTACTCTTCCTCCGAACATCATTGCTAATTTGGCCTTCATTTCTGTTTTTGTTTCAGAGTATTTATCACGTTCAGGTAAATTCATTGTTACACCTAAGGCTCTACCTCTAGGGATAATTGTTACCTTATGAAGAGGGTCATTGCCAGGAGTGAAGATTCCTACAAGTGCATGACCAGCTTCATGGTATGCGGTTAATTCCTTCTCTTTAAGTGTCATTACCATGGAACGTCTTTCAGCACCCATCAAAACCTTATCTTTAGCATCCTCGAAATCTAACATAGTAACCAATCTTTTATTACGTCTTGCTGCTAATAAGGCTGCTTCATTGGATAAGTTAGCTAAGTCAGCCCCAGAAAATCCAGGAGTGCCTCTTGCGATAACCGTGATATCAACATCGGGTGCCAAGGCTATTTTTCTAGTGTGAACATCCAGTATTCTTTTTCTACCTTCAATATCTGGGTTAGGCACTACAACTTGTCTGTCAAATCTACCAGGTCTTAGTAATGCTGGGTCCAACACATCTGGACGGTTAGTAGCGGCTATTAGAATCACCCCTTCAGTAGCGTCAAAACCATCCATTTCAACTAAAAGTTGATTAAGTGTTTGTTCTCTTTCATCATTACCGCCGCCAAGACCAGCGCCCCTATGTCTTCCAACTGCATCGATTTCATCGATAAAAATTATACATGGAGCATTTTTCTTTCCTTGCTCAAACATATCTCTAACTCTACTCGCACCTACACCTACAAACATTTCAACGAAGTCTGAACCAGAAATTGAAAAAAAAGGAACATTTGCCTCTCCTGCTATTGCTCTTGCAAGAAGAGTTTTACCGGTGCCCGGTGGACCAACTAATAAAGCACCTTTAGGAATTTTTCCTCCTAATCTTTGAAATTTTGATGGATCTTTTAGAAACTCAACTATTTCTTCAAGTTCCGCTTTAGCTTCATCTATTCCAGCAACATCTTTAAAGGTAACTTTATCTTTGTTTTCATTAAGTAACTTAGCCCTTGATTTACCAAAACCCATCGCTCTTCCGGTTCCAGACTGCATTTGTCTCATAAAAAATATCCAAACCCCTATTAGTAGAAGCATTGGAAACCAAGAAATAAGTACGTCAAGTAGTCCTGGGGAGCTTTTTTCAAGGGGCTGTGCTATAATTTCAATATTATTCTTTTCTAATTTATCAATTAGTCCTAAATCATTTGGCGAGTAGGTAGTAAAATTTGAGCCATCATTATACTTACCAAGAATGTTGTTTCCTCTGATTTGAACACTTGAGACGCTACCGTTTTTAACATCGTCTAAAAAACTAGAATAAGAAATGTTTTTATTGCTAACTTGTGTATTGTTAGCATTATAAAAGTCGACAATAAGAAATACCAAAAAACCGATTAGCAACCAAACAGCAAGGTTTTTTAAAAATGTGTTATTCATAGTTTTTATATAATTATATACTTAAAAATCTCAATTAATATTTAAAAAAAATTTTTCCTTGTAATTGGAATAACTGGTTTAAAATAAAAATCGTAATCTTCACTACTTAAACTCAAAAAAGGTATAAAAAGTTTTCTATTAATTTTTATAAGTGGAAGTGAACTTAAAATAAAAAAATTCAAACAATTTTTTTTAAAAGCGAAGTATTTTTTTAAAAAAACCCAGTTTTTATTTGTAATCCGCTCACATTCTAATTTAAAATTTTTTGAATACAAAAAAAATCTATTATCCCACAGATATGGATTTCCTTTGAGAATTATTTTTTTTTCTTCTTTAATACTCGATATTTCTCTAAACACTGAAATTTTTTCTGAATTAATTATCAACAAACAACTATGAAGAGTATATTTAAAGCAATAGTTCAATTTCATTAATTTAATTAAATTCTGAACAGAAGATTCTCTTGGTGAAAATATTTTACCAGAGGCTGTTGTTAAAATTTTTTTTAAAATTTGAACTTTTAATTTTTTATCACATTGCAAAAATTTATTTTTATCGATCTGAAAAACTCCATATTCAAAAAAATTAAGATTTTTAATGAAAAAATTTCTGATTTTTTTTTCCATTTCCTCATTTTGATTTTTTGTTTTTTTAAATTGTTCTTCTAACTTTAAAATTTGATTAGCTGTCTTTTTACCTAATTCTTCTCTAACTCTAGGTCTTTCATACTGTAAATTAAAATTATTGGAGTCCTCAATCCACTTTACATTAAAAAAATTACATGTACTTATTAATCTTTGCTTACTGAAGCCTAATAAAGGTCTTAAAATTTGCAGATTTTCTTTTATTAATATTCTTGGAATTGACGAGAGCCCAAGGCTGAAAGAATTTCTTTTTTTTCTCATAAAATAAGTTTCTAAATTATCGTTGGAATGATGAGCAGTCATTAAATGAATTATCTTTAGTTTTTTGCTGATTTCTATGATTTTTTTATATCTAGCCTCTCTGGCATTATGCATATTTATTGTCAATTTTTTATCTCTTTCCCAAGCTAGCAAGTGACATTTAATTCCAAATTTCGAAATATATGTATTTAACCATTTAGCCTCTTGAGATGATTTTTTTCTCATTTTATGATCAAAATGAAACACTGTTATTTTTCCTGACTTAATTTTTATCCAATCTCTTACAAGCATTAGTAATGCCATACTATCTGGACCGCCTGATATACTTAGACCAATGTGAGGAGAGTTTTCAAAAATAAATTTAGAGTTCATTATTGAAGTGAACTCATCTCTGGAGATATGATTCACGTTATTCCTTAGGACATTCAAGTTTAGTTATTTCAGATAAAGCTCTTTCTTGAACATTTTTTGGCGCATCTTTATATTTAATTTCTAATTCAAATAGAACATTACAAGCTTCATCTTTTTTTTTTAGATTAGAAAAAGATAAACCAAGCTTTAGTAAATTATCAGGGCCCTTTATTGACTCAGGGTATTTTTCTAAACCTTCTCCAAATGCAATAATAGCCTTTTCAAAGTTTTTTTGTGCATAATAAACTTCACCAAGCCAATATTGAATGTTTGGCATTAAATCATCAGGCTTAATTTTTATTAAATTTTGTAATTCACTTTCAGCTTCGTTGAATTTACTTGCCCATAATAATTTTATAGCGTTCTCATATTTCTTTTTTATTTCTGCATCTGAAAGTTGAATCATATCATTTTTAGTTGTTATTGTTGATAATCCCAAACTTTGACTTTTAACATCAGCTCTCTCCTCATCTTGACTGAACATTTTCATATTCTTTTTTTCTTTAGCTGTATTTACATCTTGTTTCTCATAATTTGATTTATTTTTTAATTGATTTTCAATTTTTTTAATTCTAGCCTGTAAGTCACTATCTATAAGTTTTAATTTTTCATCTAAAGTATTGATTTTATTCTGAATTTCTTCAATCAACCCAAAGTTTAACCTATTTTTTGTTTCAACTTCATCAAATCTCGATTCATTTCTAGATATGTACCCTGAGGAAATATTTTTTTCAAATTCATTCACTTTACCCTTTTGGAGATCCGAAATGTTTTTTTCTATTCTTTCTAATCTTTCTAAAACATTATCAACGTCAATTTCTTGCGATTCGGTTTTTGTAAAAGTAATAACAAAAACTATAAAAATAAATATGAATGAGTGATTTTTCATAAAAAAAAAGGGCTAGTTCGCTAACTAGCCCTTAGTAAAAGGATATTATTACATAAATTTAGTTGCTACCAACTACAGTAACCGCTCTTCTGTTTTCTGACCAAGATTCAGAAGTGCTACCTTCTGCAGCAGGTCTTTCTTTACCATAGCTAATAACTGTAATTCTTCCACCATCAACACCTAAGGAAACGAGAAAATCTTTTACAGAATTACCTCTTCTTTCTCCTAATGCAAGGTTATATTCTCTGGTGCCTCTCTCATCACAGTGACCTTCAATGATTAATTGGAACCCCGGTGTAGATTTTAGCCAGTTTGCCTGGCTTTCAAGTACAAAGGCTGCGGCTGAGGTTATATTGTATTTATCTGTATCAAAATAAATCCTATCTCCTATTTCATTTTGAAGGTAAGCTTGAAGACTAGCCTGTTTTGAATCACCATACTCATATGAAGGAGAATCTGATGATGAAGATGCGCCACCAATAGTTTCACAGCCAGAAAGAAAGAGAAAGCTTACTAATAGCAGTGATAAATAATTTTTTTTCATAATGTATACCCTTTAGTAAAAAATAAATAATAATAGTTTTCTTTTTACAATCTGTAGCACCATAAGTCAATGTTGCATTGAAACTAATATAAATAGTTTAAACGTTGAGATGGATTGAAAAATACTATTTGTTAAATGTTTTTACTGTACAGGAACCAGCACAATCAATATGATCGTGCGTCGGTATAGACTCAAAAGTAGTATCTGAGAATAATGCATCCCTTCCAACACCTTCTTGATCATCGAATATTCCACTGTAAGTAAAGTCATCGAAGGATCCACATGAGGAGAGACTAAAAATTCCAATTAACAGCGCTAGAGATTTAAATTTCATATGAACTTACCTTTATATGTTTTAATATTTTTACAGCTTATATGTTGATAAGTCAATGCAATGATTTTTTTTTTTATGGAAGTAAACTAGACCATGCTGGATCTGAAGCATCAGATGGGGTAATTAATTCCCTCAGGTTCACCCCTGTTAAATCAATTAGTTTGATTTTAGGAGCAGTTATTCTTCCATCTGATAATTTAGCTTGGCTATAAAAACTTAATACTCTTCCATTAGGTGACCAAGTAGGACCTTCAACTAAATACGACCTGTAAACCACTCTTTCCCCTTTACCATTTGTATACATAACTCCTATGTAGAATTCACCGTTTAAAAATTTAGTAAAAGCAATTAGATCTCCACGAGGAGACCATACAGGAGTTGCATATTTACCATTACCAAAACTAATTCTTTTAATTTTTTTTGTTTTTAAGTTCATAACATATATTTTTTGACTTCCACTTCTATCTGACTCAAATGTAACAAAATTACCGTCAGGCGAATACGAAGGTGCTGTATCTATTCCATCGTACTTAGTTAATCTATTTAGTTTTTGGGTTTTAAGATTCATTTCATAAATATCTGTATTTCCTCCTCTTGCTAAACTCATAATCAATTTTTTCCCGTCTGGAGAATATCTAGGACTAAAAGTCATTCCTGGAAAATCACCTAAAATTTTTTGAAATCCTGTTGCTAAATCAAGTATAAAAATCCTGGGAATTCTATTATTATATGATAAATAAGCTACTTCTTGTGCCGCTGGAGAAAATCTGGGAGTCAGTGCTAAGTATGAACCATCTGTTAGAAATTTGTGATTTTCACCATCCTGATCTATAATTGCTAGCCTTTTTTTTCTATTACTTTTTGGACCTGACTCTGAAATATAAACAATTCTACTATCAAAATAACCTGACTCACCTGTGATTCTTTTATATATAATATCAGAGATAACATGGGCGATTCTTCTCCAATTACTAATTTCAGTTGTCAACTGTTGAGCCACCATCTGTTTTTCTGAAAAAACATCCCAAAGCCTAAATTCAATAACAAGACTTTGGTTTCTTTTAAATGATAACCTTCCATGAATAAGACCTTGAGAAGTAGTTAATTTCCAGTTAGAAAAAGTTGGGGTATCATTAAATTTGATATTTTTTTCTAAAAATGTCTCCTCTGACAAAACCTTAAATAATCCTGATCTTTGAAGATTGTTAGAAACAACACTATTAATTTTTGTTGATATTTTTTCTTCCTCATTAGAATTTGAGTTAAATTTTAATAAGGCTACAGGGATAGGCTCAGTGTTTCCTCTTGTTATATCAATTCTTAACTCTGCAAAGGCTTTTAAAGGTAAAAGTATTAATAAAAATAGAAATACTAAGTTTTTCATAAAGGTTAATAGTATAACTATAGAAAATATTTTCAAAAGAAATTAATTTAAACTTTGAGATGGATCAAAATCCAGGATGATTTCTTTCCACATCTCATATTTTTTTTTTGGCACTTGAAGTTTTTTACATTCAGGATGGTTAACTGCCCGCATTGCACTCTCTGATGCTGCACGAAAAAAAGGGTTGTTAAGCTTACTATTGCTAAGTAGTTTAGTTTTGATTACTTCACCTTCTTCGTCTAATTTAATTCTTATTGAAACAACCAAATTTTTTAAATCTTTCGCACCTGCAGGAACTATCCAACATCTATAAAATTGTCTTCTGATTGCATCTTTTTCAGAGATTGTTAATTTTTCGCCTAACCTTACCTCTTTAATTTCTTCTTTATCCTCAATTCGTTCATCGTCTTTTTTTTCATCTAATAACTTCTGGTTATCTTTTTTAATTTTTTCAATTGACTTAAGAATGCTATCCATTCTATTGATTTCTTCTTTTTTTTGTTGGGGAGACTTATCAATTTTTTTTACTTTTTCATTTTTTTGTTCCTCTTTTAACGAAAAATCTGGGGGTTGGGGTTTAGATTTTGGTTTGGGTGGTAAAAAAAATTGATTTTTTGAAAGACTCCTCTTACTGACTTTTTTTACTTTATTTGTTTTATTTATAGTTTGGTCTGAAACATCGACAATTTCTAATGGTATTTCATAAATTTCAAATCTTTTATTTTGTTTAAAAATCTCTGCTCCATATAAAAAAATTATTAAAATTCCAAAATGGAGCGTTACAGATTTAAAAAGACCTCTGGTCATAATTAACTATTTAAGTTTAGTAACTAATGCAACTTTTTTAAAACCCGACTTATTAATGAAAGACATCAAATCCATAATTTTACCGTAATTTAAATTTTTATCACCTTTAATATAAATTTTTAAATCTTTATTTTGTCCCTTCAATGCTTTTAGCTTTTTTATAAGATCACTAGGTGATATTTTTTTTTTTTGAATATATATCTCACCCTTAGAGTTCATAGAAACGGTTACCGGATCATTTTTTTCATTTTTCAAGACGGAAGAACTTTCTGGAAGATTTATTTTAATACCAGCAGTTAAAAGCGGTGCCGTAACCATAAAAATTATAAGTAAAACAAGCATGACATCAACGAATGGTGTTACATTTATTTCGGAGATTGACTTTCTAGATTTATAATTTTTTTTCAAGATTTTACCTAAAAATTTCCTTTGAAATTATTAAAATTATCTCTTCTGAAAAAACCTCTAACTTGTTTGAAATATTTTCCAACATACTGTTAAATTTATTAAAAAATAAAACTGAAGGAATAGCTGCCACAAGACCTAAGGCTGTTGCGAAAAGAGCTTCAGCAATTCCAGGTGCTACCACAGCCAAGCTGGTATTTTGAGAAATACCAATTGCTGTAAAACTATTCATTATGCCCCATACTGTTCCAAAAAGTCCTATGAAAGGTGCCGTAGAGCCAACTGAAGCAAGAAAGTTTAATCCTTTCTCCAAAGCGCTTAACTCTTTATTAATAACAATTAGCATTTCTTTTTTAACATTTTCACAAAAAGCCTTTTTAAAATCAAAATTTTTATTGGAAAACCCGGATTTTACTTTTTCAAAATATACCATTGCTGAGAAAAAAACTGCTTCAATGGGGTGAGTGGGCTGTGACCCAAGTTTTTTTGAGAGCTTGCTTAGAGTTTCGCTTGCATAAAAATTTTCTTCGAAATCCTCTGTATCAACTAAAATATTTTTCAATAGAGTATATTTTGAAAAAATTATTGCCCATGACCAAATTGACGAAAAAATTAATAAAATAATTACTATTTTAACGACTATATCTGCCTGAAAAAAAAGTGAAAGTATTGAGAAATCATTAGAAGATTCTTCCAATATTTTTTTTTCAATTGATTCGTCCATATCAGATTTATACTACCTCAAAAGAATTAAATCTAGCTATTATATTTTTAGGGATTTTAGAGGGTTTATTTGATTTTCCATTTATCCAGACCAGTTTAACAAAAATCTCACATATGACTTTTTCTTTTTTAAAAATTAATTGCTTTAGATCTAAAGATGCCAAACTATTTTTTAAAAAATATGTTTTTACATATAATTGATCAAATAAATATGTAGGTTTCAAAAAGCTTACTTTAATTTCTTTGACTACAAAAAAAAAAGAATTGTTTATCATATTGTCCCTAATTTCCTCTAAATTTTGCTTTACAAACTGGCTTCTCGCTCTTTCTGCCAATTTTAGATAGCTTGTGTGATAGGTAAAACCAGAGGAATCTGTGTCTTCGTAAAAAATTTCAAATTTTGTTTGATGTATTTTTTTCATCAAAATTCTTACTTAAGGTGCTCGAGTCCCTTTTGAGATAATATTCTTCCTCTCGATGTTCTTTGAACTAATCCTCTTTGCATTAGATAGGGTTCTATCACATCTTCAATAATATCCTTATGTTCAAGTAAAGCAGCACTGAGAGTCTCAATACCAACAGGACCACCATGAAAATCATATGCAATGCAATTCATGTATTTTCTATCCATATCATCAAGCCCTTCCGAATCAATTTTCATTTTTTTTAACGATTCTTTTGCCGATTTTAAGTCAATTTTTTCATCTTCATTAACTATTGAAAAGTCTATAATACGTTTTAGTAATCTTATTGCTATTCGGGGTGTTCCTCTTGATCTTTTTGCAATCTCATAAGCTGAATCTTCACTAATAAGAAATTTAAGTTTTTTGGAATTTAAGATAATTATTTTCATCAAGTCTTCAGGCTCATAAAAACTTAATTGTAAAGGAATTCCAAATCTATCTCTTAAAGGTCTAGAAAGAAGTCCAAGCCTAGTCGTTGCACCAATTAGAGTAAACTTTTCAATAGAAATTTGAACAACTCTTGCAGAAGGTCCTGAACCAATTACATAGTCACATTTAAAGTCTTCCATCGCCGGGTAAAGTGTTTCTTCAATTATTGGTGATAATCTATGAATCTCATCTATAAACAATATATCACCTTCCATCATATTACTTAATAATGTTACTAAATCGCCTTTTTTAGTAAATGCAGGTCCGGAAGTTGAATGAAAGTTAACATTCTTTTCATTTGATATTATATGAGCCAGTGAAGTCTTTCCCAAACCAGGTGGTCCATAAAGTATTATATGATCTAAATTGGTTTTTCTTTTTTTTGATGATTCTATGTAAGCCTCTAAATTTGATTTAATAAATTGTTGGCCAATAAACTCACTTAAAGCAAGAGGTCTCAGACTGGTTTTTTTGTCCTCATCTTTTTCAGCTAAATCTAGTTCAATCTTTTTATTTTTTTCGGTCATTTTTTAGATAAATTTGGCCTAGAAAGATAATTTAGAGCAATAGGTATTAATTCCTCTAAATTCATTTTTTTATTTTTGTTTATAACTTCAAATGCAGTTTTTTCACATATATTTTGAGAGTAACCTAAATTTGAAAGACATGAAACTAATTCATTAAAAATTGTTTTGGAAAAATTGGAAATAACCTTTAAATTGTCTTCTTTTTTTTTTTATTTTTTCGGAAAGTTCATTTACAATCCTCACAGCCAACTTTGCGCCTACACCGGTTACTGATGAAAAAACGTCTTGATTTTTTGAAATTATTGACTGCTTTATTACTTGAGAGTCTAAACTACTCATAATATTCAAAGCCATTTTCCCACCTACACCTTGGACTTTTAGTAAATCAGAGAATAATTCTCTATCATTTTTATTTAAGAAACCAAAAAAAAGTCTTTCACTTTCTTTAAGGATTTCAAATATGAAAAAAGTTACTAATGAACCTCTTTCGGAAACCTTATTTATATTTTTTTTGGGAACAAAAACTCTATACACAACACCTTTGACGTCTAAATCAACAAAATCTTCAAACCAATCTTCTACAAAACCTTTTAATTTTACAATCATACAAATAAATTTATTTTAGACTTTTTCTGCATAGAATGACAAATAGCAACTGCTAAGGCATCCGCAGAATCATGATCTAAAGATTTAAGACCTGGAAAAAACCTTTCAATCATTTTAATAATTTGAATTTTCTCTGCATGACCATAACCAACCAGGTTTTTTTTTACAGTATTTGGAGAATATTCAAAAATATCTACATTAAATCGAGCTGCTACCAGAAAGATTATTGCCCTTGCCTTTCCCAGCTTTAAAGTAGATTGAGGATTTGTATTGGAAAAAATTTTCTCCACTGCAATAGACTCTGGTGAATATTTTGAAAACAATTCTGAAACACCCTCGTAAATCATATTTAATCTTTGTCCAAGAGGAATGGATTTTTTTGTAGATATTGATCCATGATTAACATATTTTTCAGAATTACTTAAATTCTCAATTATCCCCCAGCCAGTATTATTTAAACCTGGATCAAATCCAATAATCAAATTTTTCAAATTATTTTTTCCATTAAAGAATCGTTAATATTAAAATTTGAAGATACACTTTGGACATCATCCAAGTCTTCGAGTGTTTCTAGAAGTTTTATTAGAACTTTAGCACTATCTTCATCAGAAACGTCAATAAAATTTAGAGGTTTCCATTCAATTTCAGAAAACTTTGGAATAGAGAATTTAGATTCTAATTTTCGAATAACAGCGTTAAAAGTATCTAAATTGGTTTCCAAAATAAAATCATTCTCATTTTCAGTTACATCATCTACATCTAAAGAAGCACAGAAGTCAAAAAAATTTTCGAATGTACTTACTGATTTATTATAAGAGATCACTCCAACCTTTTTAAAATTATGTTTTACGCAACCACTGACACCAAGATTGCCGTTATACTTAGAAAAAGTTGACCTAACTTCTGCAGCACTCCTATTTTTGTTATCTGTCATAGTTTCAACAATAATTGCAACTCCGTTAGGTCCAAAACCCTCATAAATTATTTCTTCAATTGAATCTTTATCATCTGTAGAGGTTTGTTTTTTTATTGCCTTATCAATACTATCTTTCGTCATATTCGAAGATAAAGCATTATTTATTGCAGATCTAAGTCTTGGGTTAGAGTCTGGATCAGGTGAACCGAGTTTTGCAGAAACTGAAATTTCTCTAATTAATCTTGAAAAAAGTTTTGCTCTTTTTTTATCTTGCGCACCCTTACGATGCATAATATTTTTAAATTTTGAATGACCTGCCATTTTAACTTGGGTTAAGTTTGCCACCTATAATAACTTGACTAAAACCATTAACTATTTTTGTTTGATTATCTATCTCAATCAACGCTCCACATAATGTACCCTGTCCAGTTGCAGTTTCAAGTCTTGATTTTAAGAATTTGTTAGTGAATTTTTGTATAGATAGACTTTTCTTCATTCCAATCACTGAATCATAGTCTCCACACATCCCAAGGTCTGTCTGGTAGAATGTCCCCTTCTCTAATATATGTTGGTCTGCGGTTGGGATATGAGTATGTGTCCCAACAACAGCAGTTAATCGCCCATCAAAAAAATGCGCAAGAGCCATTTTTTCTGAAGTAGACTCTCCATGAATATCTAGAATGATAATTGCATTTGAAATTTTTTTATCAATAAATGTTAATATTTCGTCAACTGATTTAAAAGGATCATCAATCACGTCCATAAATAATCTGCACATTACGTTAATAACAACTACGGTTGATCCGTCTTTTAATTCGTAAGCACCATAACCTAAACCAGGCGTCCCAACTGGATAATTGCATGGTCTAAGTAATCTTTTATCACATTCAATATGTTCTATAATTTCCTTTTGGTCCCATATATGGTTTCCAGAAGTAATTACATCCACACCTGAGGAATACAAATCATTACAAATCTTTTTTGTAATACCAAAACCATTAGCAGCGTTTTCTCCATTGACTACAACAAAGTCAATTTTTTTTTTTTTAATCAGGAAAGGTATTTGCTCTTGAACGATTTGCCTGCCAGATTTTCCTACTATATCCCCACAAATTAATATTTTCATCTTTGGACTCCATTTTCTGTAATTATTAAATCTAGTTTTTTATCAAATTTCATCCTTGGAAGTTCGTCAATTCTTTGATCATAAAACCCTATTCCAATTGTAGTTATTTTTTTTTTCTTTTCTAGATGAGCAATTGTTCTATCATAAAATCCACCACCATATCCTAACCTATAATTATTTTTATCAAATGCTAATAAAGGTACCAAAATTCTCGAGGGTTCATCAAATAAATTATTATTTGGTTCATTAATTTTAAATTTACCAATTTTCATTTCTGTTTCTAAATTCCATTTTTTAAAAACTAAATAAGATTCTATTTTTTGAATGCATGGTAGGCACACGGTGTTTTCTTTCGTGAGAGATAGTTCTAAGAATGGGAGTATATTTACTTCACCTCTTACTGGAAAATATCCTGAAAGGACTGTTTTTTTTAAATTTAAAGAATTCAAAAAATTGCATATTTTTTCTTCCTTTTCTTCTCTATTAATTATAGAGCTTCTAATTTTGAGAAATTTTTCACGTAATTTATTTTTCCCAATCACTTTCAATTCCTATTATTTTTTCTAATTCAGAGAGTTCAGTTAAAATTTTTTTGAAATCCATTTCTTCATCTTTTAATTGTTTTTTACTAAAGCTTAGATCGGCAGCAAGAACTAATGAAAGCATGAGAAATTTTTTTGATTGAGATAATTTTTTTAGATGAGGGTTTTTTTCTAAATTTAGGTTTAATAATCCTTCGGCTTTTCTAAGTAAATTTTCTTCCCCTTTTTTACATTCAATTTCATAACCAATGTTATCAATTTTTAATTTCAAGATTGTCATTTATTATTTTCTTTTTTTTCTAGAAATTTTAATATCTTTTCTAAAGTATTAACTATTTTTTCAACCAACTTTTTATTTATCATTAAATAATCTTTCTTAGAATTATTATCTAAGTTTTTTTTTAAAAATTGAATTTTTTTTAGAATTATTGAAATCTGCTCTTTATTCATCAACTCAAATAAGTATATTGGTTAAAGTAATATAATAATTCAATATTAAATAAATTTAAAATACTTGTTATGAAATATAAAATTGCAATTAATGGCTTTGGAAGAATTGGAAGATTAACTCTGAGGGCATTACTTGAAAAGGACTTTAAAAATATTGAAGTTATAGCCGTTAATGATTTAGGTCCAATTGATGCAAACATTCACTTGTTGAAATATGACTCTATCCATGGGATTTTAAATAAAAAAATTAAAATTAGTGACAATAAATTAATATTAGAAAAGAATGAAATTTTATTTCTTAAAGAATCTAACCCAGAAAAGGTTGATTGGAACAAACATAACATTGATTTAGTAATTGAGTGCACTGGAATATTTACAAAAAGAGAGGATGCGGAAAAACATTTAAAATCTGGAGCAAAAAGGGTATTAATTTCCGCACCAGCAACAAACCCTGATATTACAGTTGTTTGTGGAATAAATGATAAAAAAATTAACAATAGTCATAAAATAATCTCCAATGGATCCTGTACAACAAATTGCTTAGCACCTTTAGCTTTCTTAATTGAAAAAAAAATTGGAATTGAATCAGGCTATATGACCACAGTTCATGCAGTTACAGGCGACCAAAATACAATTGATACATTTCATAAAGACATGAGACGAGCTAGAAATTCTTTAATTTCGATGATACCTACCTCAACAGGAGCGGCAAGAGCAGTATCCGAAGTGTTACCAGATTTAAAAGGAAAATTAGATGGAAGTGCAATTAGAGTTCCTACCGCAAATGTTTCTTTGGTTGACTTCAGCTTTATGGCGAAAAAAAATACTTCAGAAAATGAAATTAACGAAATTTTTTTAAATGCAGAAAAAAGTGAGTTTAGAGGAATCTTACAAACAGTATCTGCTCCCCTTGTATCAAGTGACTTTAATCATAATTCACACAGCTCAGTTGTTGACCTTGCTGAAACAAAAGTAATTAACAATAAATTCTGTAGGATACTATCTTGGTATGATAACGAATGGGGGTTTTCTAATAGACTTGTTGATATAATATTAGAATTAAGTAATGCAAATTTATGAAAATTTAACTTTTTTATCTAATGATTATAAAGATGTACTAAATTTTTACGAAAAAAATAAGAATAAAAAAATTAATATTCTTTATTCATTTAAAGCAATTTTATGGCAGGGTCCTGCTTTAGTAAAAGATATCGAAAAAAAATTAAAAAAAAAAAACTTAAATTTTATCGTGGAAGCTAATTTTAATGTTGGTTTAGCACTTTCATTGATAAGATTAAACTTCAAATATATTTCTTTAAGTCAAGAAATTGATGATGAGATTATAAAAAAAATTCAATCAATGGCCAAAAAAAACAATGTAATTATTTTGTTTACAAAAAATTTTTTAAATTTAAAGAATTATTCATGAAATTTTATATTATTTCACCACCAGATTATAATGTGAATTTTAATGCTGAAAATTTTGATAAAATAACTGATCTTATCCCTGTTGAATACTTTCAGTTTAGACCCAAATTCTCAAAACTTTTTGAAAGAAAAAAGTTCATAAGAAAATTTCACAATTCATTTAGTAAAATTTGTAGTAAAAAAAATATAAAACTAATAATAAATAACGATTTTGACATTGCCACAGAATTTATTTTTGATGGCATACATATTGGTCAAGATGATAAAAGCTGTATAGAAGCAAGAGAAAAGTTTGGCCTCGATTTTATAGTAGGTGTAAGTTGTTCCAATTCATATGATTTATACAAAATAGCAAAAAGAAGTGGTGCAAATTACGTTGCTTTTGGTCCTACATTTAAATCAAAAAACAAAGAAAAAGAACAAATAAATCTCTCACAATTTAATAAAGTTAAAAATAAAATAAAATTACCTTTTGTTTTTATCGGGGGTATAAATCAAAATAATATTAAAAATTTAATTTGTTTCAATCCAAATAACGTTGCAATTATTGACAGTTTATGGAATTTTAAGCAAGGACCTATTCAGTCAGCGTTAAAATTTAAGGAAAGTTTGGAGGCCACATGAAAATCATTGCTAATTTAATTAAAGTAGGAAATGTATTAGAACACAAAGGTAAAAAATTTCATGTTTTAAATACTAACACAATTAAACCAGGAAAAGGTGGAGCTTATATTCAAGTTGAAATGAGAGATATAAAAAGTGGTTCAAAAGTAAATGAAAGATTCAGAACTTCAGAAAACATTGAAAAACTATCTGTTAATGAAATGTCGGTAACGTTTTTATTCATTGACGATAATTTTATAACTGTCATGAACAATCAAAATTTTGAACAGTCCTCTCTTGATAAAAACCTTTTGTCAGGAAATAAAGATTTTCTTTCTGACGGCATGCAACTAACAGTTGATATTATAGGCGAAGAAATTGTCAATATTAAGCTACCTAAATCGATAACTGTTGAAGTTAAAACAGCTGATGCAGTTGTAAAAGGTCAAACAGCTTCTTCTTCTTTTAAAAATGCAAGCACAACTAAGGATATTAAAATTCTGGTTCCACCTCACATTAAAGAAGGAGATAAAATTATAATTAACACTGATAATTACGAATACTTAGAAAAAGCAAAAAAATAGCAGGTTATGGTAGCTATATCACCTTTACTTAACATTCTCAGTAAATCTATTAGATCAATTAGAAAATTTGTTTTAAGAGATTTTTATGAAATTGAAAAACTACAAAGTTCAATAAAAAAAAATAATCATTTTGCAGATAATTCGATGTCTAAACTTAAAACAGAGATGAACAAAATTTTAAATAAAATCAACCCTGAATTAGAAATTATTTCTGGTAGAAATTTTCCTACAAAAGATTGTTGGATAATCGATTACTCAGATTATTATTCAAACCTAAAAAGAGCCAACGAAAACTTAGGTATTGGAATAGCATTCATGAAAGAAAGTCACATTAAAAGCTATATTTTTTATAACCCAGTAAAAGATGATTCCTTTTTTTTTGAAAAGGGAAGTGGTGCATTTAAAAATGATTTCAGAATTAGAGTATCTAACGAAAAGGATAAAAAGGAAATCATTATTAGTTTATTTAAAAAAGTAAATGAGGAGGATGATAAAGAAACATTAAAATTTCTAAAAAATATTTTTTTTGATAATGCTATAACTCAAAGAGAACTAGGTTCTTTAAATTATGATCTATGTGACTTAGCAAGCGGAAAAATTGATTGTGCAATTTTTGTAAATCCGACAAAAAAAATAGAAATAGTTTTAAATTTAGTATTAGCCGAATGTGGTGGAAAATTGAATATAAATGAGTTTCAAGGATCAAAAATATTTATTTGTAGCAATAAAGTGATTGAAAAAATGGTTAAAGAGATGGTAGAAACAAATATAATAAAAGTATGAAAAAATACATAAAATATTTAATATTTTTAATCCTAACTGTTTTATTAGTAAAACCATTAGAGTTGTTCAGTCAAGAAAAGAAAATTAAAAAAATAATCATCGATAAACCTTCTAATGAAAGGTTATTATCCCCACCGATAGATAAAAAAAAAGATACCATAATACTGATTCCTCCTAAGGAAATTGAAATTATTCAAAAACTACAAGAAGAAAAAAGGAAAGCAATAGAGGAAAAACAAAAAAAAGAAATTGAAAAGGCGCAAAAACTTCAAGAGGAAAAAAGGAAAGCAATAGAAGAGAAACAANAAAAAGAANTAGANGCTNCCCGTAAAGCTGAAGAAGAGCGTAANCAAAAAGAACTAGANGCTACCCGTAAAGCTGAAGAAGAGCGTAAACAAAAAGAACTAGANGCTACCCGTAAAGCTGAAGAANAGCGTAANCAAAAAGAACTAGANGCTACCCGTAAAGCTGAAGAAGAGCGTAANCAAAAAGAACTAGANGCTACCCGTAAAGCTGAAGAAGAGCGTAANCAAAAAGAACTAGAGGCTACCCGTAAAGCTGAGGAGAAAAAGAGAATTAAAGAACTTTTAGAAAAAGAAAAAGTAGAAAAGAAAAAATTAAAAGAAGAAAAAGCACTTAAAAGAGCTGAAGAAAAGAAAAGATTAGAAGAACTAAAAAAACAAGAGAAGGCTGAGAAGAAAAGGTTAAAAGAAGAAATGAAAGCAGAAAAAAAAAGACTTAAAGAGGAGGAGACATTAAAAAAGACTCAGGAAAAAAAGAGGATAAAAGAACTTTTGGAACAAGAAAAGGCTGAAAAGAAAAAATTAAAAGAGGAAAAAGCTCTTAAAAAAGCACAAGAAAAGAAAAGACTTGAAGAACTAAAAAAACAAGAAAAGGCTGAAAAGAAAAGATTAAAAGAAGAAATGAAAGCCGAAAAGAAAAAATTAAAAGAAGAAAAAGCTCTTAAAAAAGCACAAGAAAAGAAACGACTAGAAGAATTAAAAAATCAAGAAAAAGCAGAAAAAGAAAGGCAAAAAGAGATTGAAAAATCTAGAAAAGCGGAAAAAGAAAGACAAATTAGGGAATCAAGAGAAGCCAAAATACTTGCAGAAAAAAAAATCAGAGAAGGTTTAAGAGAAAAGTTTTCACAACAAGAACAAATTAAAATTGAAGAAAAAAAAATTATCGCAGAAGAACTAAAAAGAAAACAAGAATTAGAAAGAAAGAGAATTGAGTTAAAAAAACAAAAGATTGCTGAGCAACAAAGGCTTAAAGAAGAAAGAATTGAAAGAAAATTATTAGCAAAAAAACAAGAAGAAGAAAAAAAACTTATTGAAAAAAGAAGGATTATTCAAGAAAAAAAATTAAGAGAACAAATTAAAAAAGAACAAAAGGAAAAGAAAAAGCAACTTAAATTGGAAAAACTTGCCGAGCAAGCAAAGCTTAAAGAGGAAAGAGAAAGAAGAAAGGAATTAGAGAAACGTTTAATTAAACAAAAAAAAATAGAAGAGAAAAGAAAGCTCTCTGAAAAAAGAAAAAAAGAGGAGGACGAAAAAAAAGAAGATCTAGCCCAAAAAAAAATTGAAAAGTTAGAAAAATCAAAAAGGCTAGATGAAAAAAATACTAAAAAAAATGACTTATTCAAAAAAACTTTTAAAAAAAAAGAAGTTGATCAGCGTACACTAGAAAGTGAAAAGAAAAAGAAAGCAATCATAGAAGCTAAAAAGAAAACTTTAGTTACAAATGACAAGGTTACTCAAATTACAGTTATTAACAAATCAGACTTCAAATCCAGTCAAATTAGACCAAGTTATAAAGAAGATAGTATATCAGATATGAAAAAGGATGTTCAAATGGTTAAAAAGAATATCGAAGAAAAAATAAAAAAAAATGAATTAGCTAAAAAAAGAGAAAAAGAAATCATGGCAAGAAAATTCTCTTACTTCAAAGAATCAAAAAATATTGAAACAATCGATGATGATAATACTAAACTTTTTTATGATGAAAATATTCTAAAAAAGTCATTTTTAAGAAAAGATCAAATAATTGATGATTTTAAAATTACAGACAATAAAAAAAAACTTCCAAAAAAAAATCTAGATGATTTAGATGATAATAATACTCAACAGAATTTAGACGGTGATTTAATTGCAGCTCTGAGTTCTCCTCGATCTGTAATGGAAGTGAAAGAGTTTAAATCAAATGAAAAAAAAGAAACTTTACTTTTCAACGAGAGTGCAATTGAATTAGGTTTAAAACAAAAAAAAAGAATTAAAGAATACATAAATTCAATTCTTGATAAACCGGTTAAAATTGTTATAGGTTCATCTACACCTAAAGGATTTAAAAACTCTCCAGTTGAAAAAAAGTTACTAAAAACAAGAGCGTTGTATTTAAGAAATTTTATAATTAATCAAGGTATTTCACACAATAGGATTTCTATAAAAATTGATAAAAAAAGAAATATTTCAAAAAATTGGGAAAATGAGCTAACATTAACCTTTATTGGTACTTAATGAAAATTATAGGGAAATATTTTTTACGAATACTAATGTTTTTAATATTAGTTTCAGTCACCCTTTTTTTTTTCATAAATGATTTAAAAAGTTTTTTTTTTACTAACCAAGCATTAAATTCAATAATTCTGATAGTAATTTTTTGTGGAATTATTTATGTTCTTCGCCAACTTTTAATTTTATCAAACGAACTTAATTGGTTAAACCAATTACTTAAAGGAAATAAGACAAAACTAAGTGTAAAATCCCCAAATCTTTTAAAATATTTAGATACTTTTCTTAGAGAACAGTCAGGTAGTTTAATCTTTTCACAGTCATCAATGAAATCAATTATGGAAAGCCTTGATGGAAGACTAGCTGAAAATAGGGAAATATCAAGATATCTAGTTGGCTTAACAGTTTTTTTAGGTTTATTAGGAACATTCTGGGGTCTTTTAGAAACAATAAACTCAGTCGCAATTACAGTTAAAAGTCTCGATTTTTCTGAAAACACCCAAAAACTTTTTAAAGTTTTAAAACAAGGTTTAGAAGAGCCGTTAAGTGGCATGGGGACTGCCTTTAGTTCATCTTTATTTGGACTTGGGGGCTCTTTAATTCTTGGATTTCTTGATATCCAATCAGGACAAGCACAAAATAGATTTTATAATGAAGTAGAGGAAAAGTTATCTCAAAAAACAAAATTTACTCTTATCAATATGGATGAATCAGAGAGAAAAAATTTACCGCCTGCATACCTTGAATCTTTGATAGAAGTTACAACTGAAAATCTAAAGAAGTCTACATCAGTTATTGATAAACAAAATATTCATCAAGAATCTATTTCAAAATCAATTTATGAAGTTAATAAATTTTTGTCAGAAAATATTTCACTCAATAAAGAAATTAAAGAAGAAATTAAGGTTTTGTCAAAAACAATAGCTAATATAAGTAAAAAGTAGTGAGGACAAAAAGAAAAAATCTTTATGAAATTAATTATTGGCCAGGATTTGTTGATGTTCTCGGTACATTATTAATCGTTACTATTTTTACAGTATTAATTTCAACTATTACTCAAATTTATTTTAACGACCAACTAGAGGTGAAAAGAGGTGAAATATCAAACCTTGACGATGAAGTTAAGGAACTTATTGAACAACTGGGTGGTGTAACAAGAAAAAAGAAAGAAGCTGAGAAAAGATTTTTAGAGTTAAAGAATCAATTTGAAAAGCTTGAGGCTGACAAAAATAAGTTGAATGAAAATTTATCTAAAAACCAATATATTTTAAAAATGAAGAATAAAGAATTAAGCGATCTCGTAAAAGAGAGAAGTAATCTTTTAGAGAATATTCAAAACAGAAATGAAAAATTAGAGACACTATCATTAGAAAATAAAAAATATGAAGTCGATATGTTTGAAATGAAAAGGAACATTGAAAAATTAAACAAAAGACTCAGCGAACTTTCTAGCCTTTTAATTGCTGCTGAGGAAAAGGATAAAAACAATAAAGTTAAAATTCAAAATTTGGGAAAAAAACTTAATCAAGCACTTGCTGGAAGACTTCAGGAGATAAGTAAATATCAATCAGAATTTTTTAAAAAAATTAAACAAGTTCTTGGAGATCGGGAAGATATTATAGTTTCTGGTGACAGATTCATATTTCCTTCAGAAATATTTTTTGAATCTGGTTCCGATATTATTCAAGAAAGTGGTAAAGAAAAACTTTACAACATAAGTTTAAGTTTAAAAGAGATTTCAGAAAAAATTCCAAATAAGATAGACTGGATCCTTAGAATTGACGGACACACAGATAAAATTCCTATTAATAACGAGAAATTTGAATCAAATTGGCATTTATCAAGTTCAAGAGCAATTAACATAGTGAAGTTTTTTATAGAACAAGGTATTTCTCCTAACAGGCTAATTGCTGCTGGATTTGGAGAGTACTCTCCATTAGTATTAGATGAAAGTGAACTAGCCTATAAAAAGAATAGAAGAATAGAAATTAAATTAACTACAAGATGAGAAATGTTTAAGTTTAAATTAGTCTGTTAATAGTTTACTAACTAAAATTTGGCAATCAAAAAAATAAAGGTTATCTATATTCGTTTTCAAAAAACATCTAATCGCGTCCTCTGGAGATTCAACAATGGGTTCTGAATCGTTGAAACTTGTATTTAAAACAACAGGAATACCTGTTTTTTTCTCCCATTTCTTGATTAAATTGTAATACCAAGAGTTATCATTTTCAGTGACGGTTTGTAGCCTAGCTGATCCATCAAAATGAACAACTGCAGGCACTAAATTCTTTTTATCCTTTTTCCATTTAATAACGTGGGTCATGTATGGACTTGAAACATTCTTTTCGAACCAGTTACCAGTTTCTTCTTTTAAAATTGATGGAGCAAAGGGACGAAACCATTGCCTATGTTTTACTTTTTCGTTAATTATTTCTTTCATTTTTTCATTCCTTGGATCAGCAATTATACTTCTATTACCAAGAGCTCTGCGTCCTGATTCTGAGCCACCGCCGAATACAGACACAATTTTTTGATTATCAAGATTTTTAATAATTTTTTCATCATCAACTTTATTAAAAGTAATAAAGTCTTTAAATTTATTTAGGGTTTTTTTAATATCTTCTTCATTGTATTTTCTTCCTAAATAGGGAGTAAAATTATCTTTCCATTTAATTCTTTTATTACCTAAAATCTGATGCCAAAGAAATTGAGCAGAACCAATAGCTAACCCACTATCATAAGGAACTGGTGGAACATAAATATTTTCAATTTGATTAAACCAGTCCTGAATCTTACCAATAATTACTGAATTCAAAGCGCAACCTCCAGCAACACATAGGTTTATATGTTGTCCTAAAAATTTTTCTAATGTTTCTTTAACTATAAATTCTGATGCCTTCTGAAGACTAGAAGCAATGTCAAATTTATCTTGTTCGCTAAACTTTTGTGTTCCAAATATTTTTGCTACTAATTTATTTTTCTTTAGATCAGAGAGCTTTATACTCTCAATTCCTAGCTGAAAATATTCTTTTTGAAGACCCGTATTTGTCATTAATTCTACTAATGGTTCAACATACTTTTCTGAATCGCTCATAGATGCCATTGCCATTACTGTTCCAGCCTGGTTTCCTTTTGGAAAACCAATTGAAAGTTCAAACAGTTTTGTTATCAAGTTCCAACCCGATGCCAGATTAAGTTCACCAGCATTGAATACATTAACTTTTTTAATTGCGTTGTTTTTACCCTCGTAAATTGTAGCACAAGTCGTCGTTTTTTCTGACTCACTGCCACCTCCATCAATTGTAAGAATTAATGAATTTTCAAAATTGCTTGAAAAAAAAGCATTTGCTGCGTGTGTCATATGATGAGATAACTCTATGAATTGACCTTTATTTTTATTTAACAATTTATTCATTTTTGAATTAGATAAAGTGTCAGATGTATTATTTCCCCATTTTTTTTGTCGCCCTCCAAAATTACCAAAAGTAAAATATTTTATATTCTTATGATGTAAATGATGTTTAGCATCAAAAAACATCTTTAAACCATCACCTAGCTCTTCTTTTACTCTTGTAAACCTTTCAAGTTCCTCATGGATTAATGGTTTTCCATTTTTAAGTAAACAGTAGCTAACATCATGTCCAGATTGAAAACCTACAATCGTATCCATTAATTTATTTTTCTTCAATTCACTTCTTAATCCATTTTCTTTTTTTTTAATTTTTTGAAAATTATAAAAATGTTTTAATAAATTTTTATTTTCAGAATCTGTATTTGATTTCTTTTTTAAATTTAATTTTTCATCAAGATTATTTTCTATTGAGAAAATCATTAATTTATCTGGACTTTCATTCTTAAAATGTTTATTGAATAAAAATATTTTTTCTAAGTATTTCAAAGATTCTTCTTCCACTCTTACAAACTGATCTTTACTTTTTTCACAATCAACACAAACAAATTCATCTAAAAAACCAAACTTTTTATTTTTTTTTGCCAAATTTATAAATAAATCATAATCAAATGAACTAAAGACAGTCCCAAATTCGTTAATTAAATTTTTGTGATAGTCAGTATTAAAATATGGAAAAATAGAACTTTTTTTTATAATAGTTCCAAATCGTGGAATATAATTGTCATAAAAAAATAAATCGTTTAATTCATTTCTGTTATCAATATAACTTGAATCTCTGTATCCAGGATGTTGAAAGCGAAAAATTTCATTTTCTTTTTGGATAGCCATTTTTCCATAAGCTAAATCAAGGTTATTTATTTGAATGAAATCAAATAATTTATCAATGGCATTGGGAATTATAAACTCGTCTGGATCTAACATCATTACATACCCTGTGTTAGATTTCTCTAAAGCCTTTATTAATGATAGATGTTTACCCAGGTTTGTTGAATTTTTGTAATATTTAACTTTACTGTTAATCCTAGAAATATTTTTTATTTGATTTGAATTATTTTCATCAGAACAATTATCAACTATTATTACTTCTGAAATGCTTTTACTTTCAAGTACCGAAGCCATTGAAAGGTTTAAGTTTGTTGAAAAATCGCTCACTGAAGTTAATACAGATAACAATTAAAAATCTCCAAAATAGTTTTTTAGTGTTAAACAGCATTATTTGTGCCAAAAGGTTTAAAAAATAAGGGGAATTTTAATTGAGTAGCTATGATTTTAATAAACCAAAACGTTTTAATATTTTCTTTTCCATTTCCCAAAAATACTTAAACTCTCCAAATATTGTTCCAACAAAAATAAGTAAAATTTGATATAAAGGAAAAATAATCAAAACTCTTATTGACCAGTAAAAAAAATTTTTCTCTAAATTTTCAGATAAAAAAAATAGAATTACGTATTTTCCTAGGTAAACTGATAATGATCCAGTAATTGCAAAAACGGTGAAAATTACAACCAATCTAGAAAAACTTTCAACTTTAAAAAATTTTTGAATTTTTTTAATCATAAAAAAGAAGATAACTCCCTATCTATTTTTTCCAACAAATTAATAGAATTATCCCTCGTGCTCACCCATTTGAAACTGTCTCCTGCTTCTCTGTATTCAAAGTGATGTGCACCACTAACAGGTGAGGACATCCATATTTGTTGAGAAGGATTATGAATACTTAAAACAAAAGTTGAACTATTGATTTCAATTATTAGATTTTCTCCTTCAAAATCTACATCAAAGTCTTGAGACTTTTTTTCAGCACAACTAAAAATATCTTCTAATGTTTTTTTGGCTAAATTTTGAAAATTATTGATCACAGGTTGTAATTAATGTTATCGCTTGCAAATTTAATCTAATGAATATATAAAACGAGTCAAGAATTATGAAAAAAGAAATACATCCTGATTATCACAAAATCAAAGTACAACTGACTGATGGAACTGTATTTGAGACCAGATCAACTTACGGTAAAGAAGGTGATGTTCTTAAATTAGATATAGATCCAACATCGCATCCTGCGTGGACTGGAGAAGCATCAAAAATGCTTGACTCAGACGGACAGGTAGCTAAGTTCCAAAAAAAATTCAAAAATCTTGGTTTTAAAAAATAATTCTTAATGCTAGCTGTAGATTATGATGTACCAGGAGGACCAGAAGTTCTCAAACTAATAAAAACTGAAATACCAAAAATCAATCAGGATGAAGTTCTTATTAAAGTTAAATCAGCAGGTGTAAACAGACCTGATATTATTCAAAGACAAGGGAATTACCCTGCACCTCTAGGACATTCAAAAATTCTTGGTTTAGAGGTGTCAGGAATTATTGAAAGAGTTGGAAATAAGGTAAAGAAATTTTCAGTAGGTGATAAAGTTGGTGCACTAGTTAATGGTGGAGGATACGCTGAGTTTTGTAAAGCTAACAAAAGTTCAGTATTTCATATTCCTAAAAATATCTCTTTTAATGAGGCGGCTTGTATCCCAGAATGTTTTTTTACTGCCTGGTCTAATATAATAATGAGAGGAAAATTAAAAAAAAAACAGAAAATTTTGATTCACGGTGGTACAAGTGGTATTGGGGTGGCTTCAATTCAGATAGCAAAATTGTATGATTGTTTCATTATAGCAACCGTTGGAAATAAACAAAAAGTTTCTTTTTGTAAAAAAATTGGTGTTGATAAAATAATTAACTATAAAGAGTCAGATTTTTTTGAAGAAATAAAAAATTCAAAAACTAGTGTTGACTTGATCCTTGATTTTATTGGTGGAGATTACATAAATAAAAATATCAACCTTCTTAATAACGATGGAAAATTAGTAAATATAGGTTTTCAAAATGGATCAAAAACTGAAATAAATTTAATGAAAGTAATGCTAAAAAGACTTACAATAACAGGATCAACACTAAGAATACGGGATAATTCATTTAAAGGTAAAATTTTAAATGATCTCATAAAATTTATTTTTCCTGAAATAGAAAAGGGAAAAATTAAAATTTATATTGACTCCATATATAATTTAGATGATGTTGTAAATGCTCACAAAAGACTCGACGCAGGTAAACATATTGGTAAAATAGTTCTTAACATTTAAGGAAAAAACATGAGAAAACCTCTAATGCCAAAAGCTACGGCAAGTTGGTTGATTGAAAACACTTCATTATCATTCAATCAAATATCTAATTTTGTCGGTTTACATTTACTGGAAGTACAAGCTATAGCAGATGGTGACGTTTCTAGTGGAATGCTACCAAGAAACCCAATTGAAAATGGGGAACTCACAAAAGATGAAATCATTAGATGTGAAAAAAATCAAAGTCTTTTTTTAAATATTAAAACCTCAGAAATACCTCTTCCTCAATCAAAAACAAAAGGTGCCAAATATACACCACTTTCAAAAAGAGCAGATAAACCAAACGGAATATATTGGTTAGTTAAAAACTTTCCTGACCTTCCTGACGCCAAAATATGTAGAATAATTGGAACCACAAAGAAAACTGTCCAATCCATAAAAGACAGGTCGTATTGGAACATTCAAAATCTTAGGGCGCAAAACCCATCCGAACTTGGACTTTGTACCAGAGAAGAATTAGAAACAGTTATAACAAAACACAGAGATAAACAAACTTAGTTATTTATTTAACTTCTGAATTTCATCTCTAATTTTTAATTTTCTCTTTTTAATATCCGTAATGACTAAATCATCAACGCTAATACTTTTGTTAACTTGATTTAAAATACTTTCAAAATGTTGGTGTTTAGACATCAAAGACTCAATTTTTTTTTGCCTTGAAGCAAGTCTACTCATTTTTCTATGTTATTATGTTTTATAAATTTAATCTACTATTAATTATGAAAAAAAAAATTCTTGTTTCTATCGTCATGGGAAGTCAGTCAGACTGGAGTATTCTAATTAATTGTGAGACTATGCTTAAAAAGATAGGAATTGCTTGTGAAAAAAAAATTATATCAGCTCATCGAACACCTGATAGGCTATATGAATTTGCAAAAAATTTAAAATTAACTGATATTGAAGTTGTGATTGCAGGTGCAGGAGGAGCAGCTCATCTTCCTGGAATGATTGCTTCTTTGACTCACTTACCAGTTCTTGGAGTTCCCATCGAATCAAAAACATTAAAAGGTCTGGACAGTTTATTATCTATTGTTCAGATGCCTGCAGGGATACCTGTTCCAACTTTAGCGATTGGAAAAGCTGGTGCTATAAATTCTGCACTTACTGCAGCTTCTGTTTTAGGAAACAAATACCCAGATATTAGGAAAAAATTAATACTATTTCGATCCAAACAAACTAAATCTATTAAAAAAAAACCTAATAATGACAAATAGTCTTGGCATATTAGGTGGCGGACAACTAGGAATGTTTATTTGTGAAGCTGCAACAAAACATAATATTAAAACTACAGTTTTCTCGGACAAGAAAAATTTTAGTGCAAAAAATTTTTGTGACAATTTTCTGATCGGTAGTTTTTCCGATCAAAAGCTTTTAGATGAATTTATAAACTCTTCAAACTTCTTTACTATTGAAACTGAAAATATTCCAATTGAAGTTATAAAACAAATAGAAAAGAGAAAAAAAATATTTCCATCCTCAAACATTGTGGAAATTACTCAAAATAGGCTCAAAGAAAAAAATTTCTTAAATTCCATTAATGGTGTCAAAACTGCAAAATTTGAAAAAATACAAAGTTTTTATGATCTTGAAAAATATTTTAAATTATTTGGTAAAATTGGAATATTGAAATCATGTGAGATGGGTTATGATGGAAAAGGGCAGTACTTAATTAGTGATAAAAATATAAATAACTTTAAACAAACCGATTTAAAAGATTATATTTTTGAAGAGGTTTTAGACTTCAACAAAGAAATCTCAGTTATAGTTTGTTGCTCTAAAAAAGATACTATACTGTACCCTCCAGTTGAAAATATTCATAAAAACTCTATTTTAAGACAAAGTATTTATCCTGCAAGAATTGGTAGCAAGGTAAAGAATGAAGCACTTTTATTAGCAAAGAAAATAGCAGTAGAATTGAAATTACATGGGATTTTAGCAATTGAAATGTTTTTAATGAAAAATGATGAATTACTAATTAATGAATTAGCACCAAGACCTCATAATTCCGGTCATTGGTCGTTAGATTTTTGCAAATATAGCCAATTTGAAAGCCTTATTTTCTCTATTTTTAAGGAAAAAGTAATGCAACCAGAACCTTTAAATAGCTGTAAAATGATAAATGTAATTGGTGAAGATTACGAAGAGAAAAAAAAAATATCTGAAAAATATAAATTTTACGATTACTTTAAAGGAGAAATTAAAAAACTAAGAAAAATGGGACATTATACTTTTAAGAATTAGTTTTTCTTTTAAATTTTTGCTTTAATTTTCCGAAACCAAGAACAAGCTCTATTTGTTTTTCTAAAAACTTTTTTGTGTTCTGAAATTTTTCAGATCTATCAAAAATAAAAAATGAAAATGTAAGTGCATAAATTTTCATTAATAAGAATCTTTTTGTATAATAATTATAGTCAGTAGATTTATCTCCAGATAAAAACCAAATTTCGTCAGATATCTCAAATAAAGTTCTGCTTGTATTTAAAAATACAAATGGTCTAAGTGTTTCTTTGAAAAACTTATACTTATCTAAAATTTCATTGAAAATCTCCAGTCTTCTCATTACAAAAAAGACAACTTTTTCGTGTGTTCTGAAGTTTTTAAAATTTCCAGGAAGTTTTTCATTCCTTATTCTTTCGTTAATTATTTGGTTTACTTCTATCATCAAAGATTTAAAACCATTAGGAAGAATTTCAGACCTTACTTCATCGATTTTATCCTTACTAATTTTAAACTTTGATAAGGTAGTTAATAGAGCATCATCTAGGTTTGAAGAACTTGAAAAATTTTCAAGTAACTTAAGAAGGAATTTTTTTTTATCTATTTTATTTTTTTTCATTTTAAAAAAAAAGTTTACTTTAAAATTATATCTTATATAAATAAATTTCAATAAAAAGGAGATTCAAAATTATTAGAGTACAAGTTAGAGATAATAATTTAGAAAAAGCAATACGGGCTATGAAAAAAAAGCTTCAGCGTGAAGGTATTTTTAAAGAAATGAAGCAAAGAAGAGCGTACGAAAAGCCGTCTGAGAAAAAAGCTAGGCAAATTAATGAATCCACCAGAAGATTTAAAAAAATGCTGAGGAAGAGAATCGAAATTCAGGGTTATTAAAGCCAAAGAAACTGATGATTAATTTAGACTTTTGACAATATTCTCGACCATCTTTTTGGCATCAGAAAAAAGCATCATTGTATTATCCCTAAAAAAAAGTTCATTATCTACACCGGCGTAACCAGATGCCATCGACCTTTTTATAAACAGCACAGTTCCAGCATTCTCAACATCTAAAATTGGCATACCGAAAATTGGGCTTGTTTTATCTGTTTTTGCTGCAGGATTAGTTATATCATTTGCTCCTATTACAAAAGCAGCGTCAGCATTGGAAAACTCGCTATTGATTTCATCTAGTTCGAAAACTTCATCATAAGGAACATTTGCTTCAGCAAGTAAAACATTCATATGTCCTGGCATTCTTCCAGCAACTGGGTGTATAGCATATTTAATTGTTACTCCATTTTTCTTTAAAATGTCGCACATTTCTCGTAAAGCGTGTTGAGCTTGAGCAACAGCCATTCCATATCCTGGAACTATAATTACGCTACTAGCATTAGACATAATAAAAGCGGCATCTTCTGGGCTTCCTGTTTTAACAGTTTTACCTTCATTCTTATTAACACTTGAACCCTCTTCGACACCAAATCCTCCAAGTATTACGCTTACAAACGATCTATTCATTCCTTTACACATTATATAACTAAGTATTGCTCCAGATGCACCAACTAGAGATCCTACAATAATTAAAAGGTGATTTGACAATGTAAAACCAATCCCAGCAGCTGCCCAACCTGAATACGAATTAAGCATTGATACAACCACCGGCATGTCTGCACCACCGATAGGAATTATCAATAATATACCAAGAATAAGTGACAGTCCTACAATAATCCAAAAGGTATCAGTTGATGAGTTAATTGTAAAAATCACTGTTAAGGTTACTAAGGCGATGAAGATAGACAAATTTAGAAAATGTTGACCAAAAAAATTTGTAGGAGCACCACTTACTAAACCCTGTAATTTAAGGAAGGCTATTATTGAACCTGTAAAAGTAATCGCCCCAATAGCGACTCCAATAGACATTTCAATCAAACTAGACGGATAAATTTCATTATATTCATTAACTATTCCATAACTTTCCGGCGAATAGAATGCACTAGAAGCAACAAACACAGCAGCCAGACCAACTAATGAATGGAAAGCAGCAACTAATTGAGGGAGTGCTGTCATTTCAATTTTAAGGGCAATATAAGTTCCAATTGCACCTCCAATTAGTATTCCTAAAATGATCATTTCATAAGAAAGGACATTTGGATTAAAAGCAGTTGTAATAATAGCTATAATCATTCCTATTATTCCCATCGCATTTCCGTTTCTCGCCGATTCAGGATGAGATAATCCTTTTAAAGCTAATATGAAAAAGATAGCTGATATTAGATAACTAATTGCTGTTAAATTTTCGCTCATTTTTTTTCTTTCTTTTTATCTTTCTTTTTGAACATTGATAACATTCTATGCGATACAACGAATCCACCAAATATGTTAATTGAAGCTAAAATAATTGCAAAAAAACCCATTAAGGAGGAAAAATTAACTTCCTCAGGACCAGCAGCAATTAAGGCTCCTACAATTATAACACTGGAAATAGCGTTGGTTACAGCCATTAGCGGAGAATGTAGTGCAGATGTAACACCCCAAATTACATAATATCCAATTATGCACGCAAGAACAAAAATTATTAATAAATTTACAAACGGATCAATATTTTCCATAAAATTTCTACTTTCATTTTTTAAAATTTCGAATCACACAAGTTTCTTTAACAACCTCATCATCCCAGTTAAAATCAGAAAACTTACCAGATTCACAAGAGTTCATCAGAAAGTTAATTACATTTTTTGCAAATAGTCTAGAAGAATCTTGTGAAACTGTCGCAGGAAGATTTTTAGGACCAACAATTTTCTTCGATTTGTAATCTACTATTTCTCCATGTTTCGTAAGTTCACAGTTGCCTCCAAATTCAGAGGCTAAATCAACTACTACACTACCGACTTTCATCAATTCAATCATTTTTTTTGAAATTAATTTAGGTGCAGGTTTGCCTGGAATTAATGCTGTCGTTATAACAATATCTGTTTTTGCAATACTGTCCTCAAGTAATTTTGCTTGCTTTTTTTTATAACTTGCTGACATCTCTTTTGCATAGCCAGCTGCAGTTTCTCCAGAGTCACCCTTTTCCTCAACCTGAATAAATTTTGCACCTAAACTCTCAACCTGTTCTTTTGTTGAAGCTCTAACATCGAAAGAAGAAACAACTGCACCTAGTCTCTTTGCAGTAGCAATAGCTTGAAGACCCGCTACTCCGG
Source organism: Rickettsiales bacterium (assembly GCA_002690875.1). The sequence continues at coordinate 26,730 of NZGH01000054.1, read as the reverse complement.
CCCCGATAACTAAAACTTTTGCAGGAGCCACAGTTCCGGCAGAGGTCATCATTAGGGGGAAAGCTTTGTTGAACAAACTAGCAGCGTCAATAACTGCTTTATATCCAGATAAATTACTTTGCGAGGATAAAACATCCATACTTTGAGCCCGGGAAATTCTTGGCATTTTCTCAAGTGCAAAAACATTAATATTAAGTTTTTTAAGTGAGGAGAATTCAGTCTTAAATTTTTGTTCGTACAGTAATGTAATGACATTACAATTCTTCAAAAATTTAAATTCGTCGGTTTTTTTTTGCTTGGAAGGTCTCTGAATTTTTATAACTAAGTCTGCTTTTGAGTATAAATCATTTAGTTTAGAGGAAACAACTGCACCACTTTTTTTATAATCATCATCAGTGTAGGACGAACCCAAGCCTGCGTTTGATTGAATAAAGACCTTGAATCCCATCTTGATTAAAGAAGGAATTATGTCAGGCGTTATACTTACCCTACTCTCATTTTCATATAATTCTGTTGGTACTACTAATTTCATTGACACAACTTATCCTAATTTATCAAGCTCATCCATAAGATTTTTAATTAAATCCATACCTAATTGCCAAAAATTTTTATCTTTTGGGTTTAAGTCAAACTTTTTTAAATGAGTTTTATAATCTATTGAACCTCCGGATTTAAGTAAATCAAAATATTTATCATTAAAAGATGAGTCGCCTTCTTCATATTTTGAGTATAATGAGTTTACTAGACAATCTCCAAATGCATAGGCATAGACATAAAATGGGGAATGAATAAAATGGGGAATATAGGCCCAAAAATATTTATAATTTTTGCCTAAGACAACAGCATTACCAAGTGATTCTTTTTGTGTGCTCATCCATATCTCACAAATTTGTTCATCGGTTAGTTCCTCAGTAGATCTTTTATAATGTAGTTCTCTTTCGAATTTGAAAAAAGCAATTTGACGAAAAACTGTATTTAGCATATCTTCGATCTTTGATCTCAATAAGAATTTTCTTTCAGCAGGGTTTTTTGCATTGTTCAAAAGTGACTTGAATGTCAACATTTCTCCAAAAACACTGGCTGTTTCTGCCAAGGTAAGGGGTGTATCAGCTAACAAAACGCCGTTTCTGTTAGCTAAAAACTGATGTACTCCATGACCTAATTCGTGAGCCAATGTCATTACATCTCTAATTTTCCCTTGAAAATTTAATAAAATTTTTGGGTTGCAACTTGGCACTGTAGGGTGAGAAAAAGCGCCAGATGTTTTGCCTTTAACAACACGCGCATCTATCCATGAATTATCAAAGAATTTTTTAACAATCTCTCCAAATCTTTTATCAAAACATGAGTAAGATTTGATTACAATACTCTTAGCTTCCTCCCAAGTTATTTTTGGTTCCTTGTAACCTGGGTATGGTGCATTTCTGTCCCAATAATTAAGCTTAGCTTCTCCAAAATATTTAGCCTTATATTTATAATACCTATGACATACATCGCTATAATTTTGCGTAGCTGTTTTAACTAAAGAATCAATATCAGACTTTTCAATTTGATTATAAAGATGTCTTGAGGATTCAGAATACTCAAAACCTCTGACGTTTTTTTCAATATCAAGATCTTTAGAAATTGTGTTAATTATAAAAGAGAAATTAAAAATATTCTCTTTAAGGGTTTTTCCAAAAACTTCAGCAGCATTTTTTCTTTCAATTTTATTGTGAGAACTTAACAAGTTAAGTACTTCTGTTTCTGAGAAAACTTTTCCATTAATCTCAAACTTTAAGCGCGTCATTACCTGATCGAAAAATCTAACCCAAGCAGATGCACTAGTGAGCGACTTTTCAGCCAAAATTCTTTCAATATTTTCAGATTTTTGAAATTTTTTAAACTTCTTGTGATTTTTAATCCAATTTTTATACTTAGTTTTTGAAAATATAGATGTTTTTTTATCACTAAGTCTATTTAATTCAATACCATAAAATATTATATCTTTTTCACAGTCTAAAACAGATTCTTCGATAAACTGATAAAATTTGGCTTTCTTATTGTCAAGCTGATCAGTACAATACTCTAGATAAGCATAACTTTTAAGTTTCAGAGTCATTTCTTCAATTTTTTCAAATTCGACTAAGGTATTGATTAATTGTTGATTTTTTAATTTTTCAAGTTTGCCTTTGTACTTATTTGCAAAAAGATTAATTTTTTTTTTAAGGTTGTGAAGATCTTTATTAATTTGCTTATCTTTAAATGATGAGTAAAATTCGTTAAGATTCCAAGTGGGTAAATTCATATGCATATTCTGGAAATTATATGGTATAAATGACAAAAAAAACTGAAATTTCAAGTATTTTAAAAAATTCGAAAAACTTAGTTGATATCTTCAACTTTTACGTAGAAAAAAAACCACATCAAAAAATTTTTTTTAAAAAAAAAAATAATAGTTGGATTCCAAATAATTATTTAGAAATAAAAAAAAAAATAGAAAAAATAAAAAATCATCTCTTGAATAATGGAATAAAAAAAGGGGACAGAGTTTTTTTACTCTCAAGTAACAGAATTGAGTGGGTTGAGTTTGACTTAGCTATTATGTCTGTAGGAGCAATAACGGTTCCAAGTTTTGTCACAAACAATCAACACGATAACGCGTTTATTATAAATGACTGCAAACCTAAATTTATTGTTATAGAAAATGAAAATATATATAAAAAAAACAAATCTTATTTAAAAAATTGGCAAAAAAAGATAATTACAATTGAAACTTCTAATATTTTTGAAAATTATAATAACATCTTAAGTAAAACAACAACAAAAACAAAAAATATTGTAATAGAAAAGGATCAAGTTTCTTCAATAATTTACACTTCAGGTACAACAGGGAACCCAAAGGGCGTTGTACTTACTCATGAATCAATAATGCATAATCTATATGGGGCATTAGAAATTATGGATGAATTTGATCTTGATAATGAAAGGTTTATTTCTTTTTTACCTTTATCTCATTCTTATGAAAGAATGGCAGGGTTATACTTTCCTATTCTAATTTGTGCTCAAATTTACTTTTGTAGCTCTATGGATAAATTATTAAATGAAATTAAAGAAATAAAGCCAACAATATTATCAGCAGTGCCTAGGTTATATGAAAACATTTTTAAAAAAATTAAACTACAAATTACTAAATCAAACTTTATAATTTCTTTTTTTCTCAAAGTTATATTTGATAATTTAAACTCAAAAAAAAAACATAATCCTTTAGAGAACTTTCTATCAGAATTTTTTATAAAACTAATTTTAAAAAAAAAAATAAATAACCTTTTAGGTGGTAAAATTAAAATTCTAATCTCAGGTGGCGCAGCTCTGAATCCTGAAATTGGATTTTTTTTTAACAAACTGAATCTTAATTTACTTCAGGGTTATGGACAAACCGAAGCTTCCCCTCTCATAAGTTGTAACAGAAAAAATTCAAATGATCCCAGATCAGTTGGTCCCCCTGTAAGGAATGTCAAGGTTAAAATCTCTAAAGAGGGAGAAATATTAGTTAAAGGAAAAAATTTAATGCAGGGTTATTGGAGAAAGCCTGTCATCTCAAAAAAAACTATAATTAATGGTTGGTTACATACAGGAGATTTGGGTGAAATTGATAAAAAGGGAAGAATTATTATCACTGGAAGAAAAAAAGATTTAATTATAACCTCTGGGGGAGACAATATTTCTGGTCAAAGAATAGAAAATATTTTAATGAGTTTCAATGAAATTTCTCAAGTAGTTGTCTATGGAGATAATAGACCATATTTAGTTGCTTTAATAAAAATAAGCGATGGAAATAATGAGAAAGATTTGAAAAGAGTTTTAGAAATTGTTAACAAGAATCTTAATTCTATTGAAAGAATTAGAAAGTTTTTAGTTCTTGATCAAGAGTTATCTTATGAAAATGGTTTAATGACTCAAACAATGAAGATTAAAAGAAAAAAAGTTTTGGATTTTTATCAGGAAAAGATAAATAAACTTTATAATAGTTTGTAGTACTTTTTAAACCATTGTATAAATCTAGGAATACCCTCATTTATTTCAATTTTAGGCACAAATTTAAGATCATTGATACTTTCTGATATATCAGCAAAGGTTGCCGGCACATCACCGGGTTGGAGGGGAAGAAAATTCTTTATTGCTTTCATATTTAAATTTTTTTCAATCAGTTTAATGAATTCTAATAAAGCCTCTGGTTTACTATTACCTAAATTATAAACATTATGAAGTTTTTCCATCTTAAAATAGATGGCTCCATAAACACCTGAAATAATATCGTCAATATAAGTAAAATCTCTCTTCATTTTTCCATGATTAAAAATATCAATCGGTTTTCCATTAATAATATTCTTTGTAAAAATGAAAGTAGCCATATCCGGTCTTCCCCAAGGTCCATAAACTGTAAAAAATCTCAAACCAATCGATTTAATTTTATATAAATGTGAATAATATTCTGCGATAAGCTCAGTTGATTTCTTTGAAGCAGCATATAATGATATAGGTTTATCAACTCTATCTTTAACTGAAAATGGTAGAGATTTATTACCGCCATAAACAGATGATGAACTAGCATAGATATATTTTTTAATTTTCAATTCTCTAGCTAATTCAAGTAAATTTACCTGTCCAAGGATATTTGAGTTTATGTAAATATATGGGTTCTTTAAAGAATGTCTTACACCTGCTTGTGCTGCCAGGTTAATAATAATATCAATTTTTTTCTTTCTAAAAAAGTCAACAATCTTAATGTCTTCGATTTTCTTTTTAAAAAAAAAAAAATTTTTATATTTTTTTAATAAATTTAGCCTAGCCTTTTTTAATTTTACATCGTAGTAATTATTTAAATCATCCACACCGAAAACAGAATGATTTTTTTTTAAAAGAAATTCACTTAGATGAAAACCAATAAAGCCAGCTGAACCTGTAATAAGAAAATTCATTAATCAATAGGCTTTTGATATTTTTTTTTCCACTCGGAATAATTCATCCCATATATCTCATTTCTTACTTCTTCGTAATCCAGTTTCATATTTTTTTTTTCTGCTTCTTCGACCATCCACTTTGACAAACAGTTTCGACAGAAACCAGCTAAATTCATTAAATCAATATTTTGAAGATCAGTATTTTTTTTAAGATGATCAATTAGTCTCCTGAATGTAGCTGCTTCTAAAATTGTTTTTTCATCTTTATCTATCATTAATCAAACTTTCAAAGATTTTTAAAAATATATTACTGTATTTTTTAATTCCTTTTGATGTACAAATCAAATCGTTTCTTATTTCGATTGAAATATTATCTATATGCCCATAATTTGAATGTTTATCTAAAGTGTAGTTGTAGAAAAAACCTGAATATGGGAAATTCCTTCCAAAGTGAATTTTTTTTTGTTGAAGCTTGTTCTGCAAGTATAAAAGTAGTTCGATATTTTTATTGTAAAGTAAACCTATTTCTACCCCCCTATTTTCTGAAAAAGTTTTTTTTGTAAATGAATGAATTGCTATCAAATAAATCTTTTTATGTTGTTCTTTTTTTTTACTTATAAATTTTTTAAGGTTTTGGTGGTAACAATTATAAAAGACTTTTATTCTTTTTTTTCTTTTTTCGAATGGGATTCCTATGTTTCCTGGGATAGCTTGTCCCCATGAATCAGAAACTATCAAATCACTTGAAAGTAAATGTCTGTTAGGATCAATTAGTAATCTTGAAAAATTTGCATAAAAATAACTTTGACCTAATGCTTGACTAAGTTTTACACATAACTCTCTAGCTCCAATATCCCAAGAAATATGAGAGTTTAATACCTTGTCAGATAAACCTAAGCTTTTGTAAGATTTTGGTATGTTATTAGATGCATGATCGCATAAAAATATTATATGTTTTTGACTTCTCCCTTTGTCAAATTCGTTTGCTGTAAAAACTTTTTTCATAATTTAAGATAACAATTTTTAATTTGTTAACTATAATAATCAGAAAATTAAGTTATGTTGAGGAAAAGAAATACTAAAATAATTGCTACTTTGGGACCTAGTTCATCCTCTCCTATCAAAATACATTCTCTTTTTCAAGCAGGTGCAGATATATTTAGGCTTAATTTTAGTCATGGTACTCATGAAGATCATAGAAAAAGAGTTTTTCACATCCGACAATATGAAAAAAGATTGGGAAGACCCATAGCAATTCTTGGTGACCTTCAAGGTCCAAAAATTAGAATTGGTATGTTTAAAAAAACACATGTGATTCTAAAAAATAATCAAAAATTTGTTTTAGATTTAAATCCAATAGAAGGCGACCAAAATAGAGTTTTTCTTCCCCATAAAGAAATTTTTAAGTCTGTAAAGAAAAATAACAAAATTTTAATTGATGATGGAAAAATTATTCTAAATATAAATAAAGTTTTATCAGACAAAATAATAACTGAAGTTTTAGTCGGAGGCAAAATTTCTAATAAAAAAGGCGTTAACATACCTGAAACCTTTGTCAAGATGTCCTCTCTTACAGAAAAAGATATAAGGGACTTAAAGTTTTGCTTAGATTTGAGTCTTGATTACATTGCTCTATCTTTCGTGCAAAAGGCAAAAGATATAAATGATTTAAAAAAATACGTTGGAAACCAAACAGGAATAATGGCTAAATTTGAAAAACCTATGGCAATAAAAAATATGAACGAAATCCTAAAATACTGTGATGCTGCAATGGTTGCTAGAGGTGATTTAGGTGTTGAAATGCCTCCAGAGGAAGTTCCTATTATACAAAAAAAAATAGTACAATCATGCAGGGATTTTGGAATTCCAGTTGTTGTAGCAACACAGATGCTTGATTCAATGATAGAATCACCCTCTCCCACTCGAGCAGAAGCATCAGATGTAGCAACAGCAGTTTTTGATGCTGCCGATTGTCTTATGCTATCCGCAGAAACGGCTTCTGGAAAATTTCCTGTTGAATCCGTTAAAATTATGAACAGAATAATTAGAGGTGTTGAAAATGACGACTCATATAGACAAATTTTAGAAAGTAAACAAATTAAACTTGAAGAAACAACCTCTGACGCAATAAGTTCCGCAGCATCGCAAGTAGTTAAAACTGTTTTAGCTAAAGCGATTTTCACTTATACAAGATCTGGCGCTACCGCAAAAAGAGCAGCTAGGGAAAGACCTACTGTGCCGATTATTGGTCTTTCACCCGAAAGAATTACTGCTAGGCAATTAGCACTAATCTGGGGTGTTCATACTATTCATGCACTGGAACCAAAAAGTTTTTCGGGTATGATTAATAATGCCTGTGAATTGGCAAAAAAAGAAGGGATTGTAAAAAAGGGAGATTATGTAGTGATTACAGCTGGTGCACCTATTGGAGTATCAGGTTCAACAAATAATTTAAGAATCGCAAAAATTAACTAGCCTTGCCTTGCTTTAAACCTTGAGTCGGTTTTATTTATAACATATAACCTGCCTTTTCTTTTAACTACTCTGCAGTCTCTATGTCTTAATTTAGCAGATTTAATTGATCTTAAAACTTTCATTATAGACGTAAAATAAATAATTATTAGAATTTGTCAATTACAGAAAATATATTACTATCCTCGAGTGATAGAAAAATTAAGAGATACTTTAAATTTAATTAGTAAAAAATCAGGTAAAATAGGCTCTTTTCTTATTTTATTATTAATAATTTTAGTATCAATTTCGGTTATTCTTAGATATGTTTTTTCAATAGGCTTTATTTGGCTTCAAGACTTATATATCTGGATTCACGCGATTTTTATTCTTCTAGGTTTAGCTTATACTTTAAACGCAGATGAACATGTCAGAATAGACTTATTATATAGATCATTTAAAGAAAAAGTTAAAAAAAAAATCAACTTTATTGGAATCCTTCTATTTGGACTACCTGTAAGCTTTATTTTAATTTTTAAAGGATTTGATTATTTTTACAGATCTTTTTTGCTAAATGAAAGCTCAAAAGAATCTGGAGGACTACCATTTATTTTCATATTAAAGTTTTTTATTTTTTTAATGGGTGTTCTTCTTTTTTTTGAACTTTCAAGACAAATTTTAAATTTCTTGAGGAAAAAGTGATGAATTTTATTACTCACGAATTTTTTTCTTTTTTACTTTTTTTTCTTTTGGCAATCTTTTTAATAGCAGGTTATCCAGTTGCTTTGACATTAGCTGGTACGGCAATTTTTGTTGCTATTTTAGGTTATTTTGTAGACCTTTTCCCTTTGGTTCTTCTGAATGTTCTGCCTAATAGAGTTTTTGGAATAATTACGAATGAAACTTTAATAGCAGTTCCTTTATTCATTTATATGGGTGTAATGTTAGAAAAGTCAGGAATAGCGAATTCACTTCTAGAAAACATGTCTAAACTTTGGGGAAATATTCGTGGTGGACTTGTATACTCAATTTTATTTGTAGGTGTTTTAATGGCAGCGTCAACTGGTATCGTAGGTGCAACAGTTGTAACAATGGGAATACTTAGTCTTCCTCTGATGTTAAAATGGAATTATAATAAAAGAATTTCAGCGGGTATTATTTGTGCCAGTGGTACTCTTGGTCAAATTATTCCACCGTCAATTGTTTTAGTTCTTTTAGCTGATATTTTTCAAGGAGCTAATGAACAAGCCTCACAAATTTCTGGAAACCTGGCCCCGGACCCTGTTAGTAGCGTCGACCTATTTGCTGGTGCAATTTTTCCTGGGTTAATTTTAGTAATTTTTTACAGTGTTTGGATTATGATTTGTTCTTTTTTTAGGCCTAATAATTTTCCGATTGTAAAGTCAAATCAAGATAATATAACTTTTAAAGAAGTTTTTGGTGTAATTTTTCCTCCTTTAATTTTAATTGTATTAGTTTTGGGCTCAATACTTTTTGGGGTTGCTACCCCAACTGAATCTGCTTCGTTAGGAGCATTGGGAGCAACCATAATCTCATTTGCAAAAAAGAGTCTTGATTTTAAAATTTTGAAACAATCCTGCAAAGAAACTCTAAAAATAAATTCAATGGTATTTTTTATACTTATTGGCGCATCCCTTTTTTCACTTGTTTTTCGAGGGTTTGGTGGAGATTTAATTGTTGAAGATTTTCTTACTGAAATACCAGGAGCAAAAATAAATTCTTTAATTATAGTTATGGTTACCATTTTTATTTTAGGGTTTTTTTTAGATTTCTTTCAAATAGTTTTTGTTATAGTTCCTATTGTTGGCCCATCTCTCATTTCAATGGGTTATGATCCAATATGGCTAGCATTGATGTTCGCAATTAATTTACAGACTAGTTTTTTGACACCACCTTTTGGTTTTGCACTATTTTATTTAAGAGGAGTAGCTCCCAAAGAGATAAAAACTGCTGATATTTACTACGGAGTAATTCCGTATATATTCATACAAATTTTTTTATTAGTGATTTTGTATAACTTCCCTGAAATAATTACATGGTTACCAAAAAAGCTATAAGTCAATTCGTGATTCTAAAAAACTCTTTTCCGAATAATTCGACCAAAACATAAAAAGTTTTCTATATTCAATTATACTATCATGTATTTTCTTTCCAAGCTTATCTTTGTCTGCGTAATCACTTACAACATCAACTGATCTTTTTCTAAGTGACTTTAGAAGTTCTTTTGGATATTTAACGAAATTTACTTTGAATTCATTATTAAGTCTTTTCATAGCAAAACTATTCCTAGCAAAAAATTCTGAAGCAATAGCCGAGTTAGATTTCATGCAACAAGTTTCAACAAGCCTTTTTAGATCATTATCCAACAAATTCCAGCTTTTTAAATTAATAAATGCCTCCAAACAGGTTCCTGGTTCATGCCACCCTGGATAATAATAGTATTTGCAAACTTTATGTAACCCTTTTCCAAGGTCGGCAGCTGGACCAATCCATTCAGTCCCGTCTATTGTTCCTGAGGAAATAGCTGGAACAACATCAGGTCCGGGCAGAAGGACAACATTAGTTCCAAAGCTTTTTAGTACTTCACCACCCAAACCTGGCATTCTAAACTTAAGACCTTTAAAGTCTGATGGTGTTATGATTTTTTTGTTAAACCAACCACCCATTTGATTCCCTGTATTTCCAGCAGGAAAAAACTTAAGATTAAACTGATTGTAAATTTCATCGGCAAACTTAATTCCATCACCATTATAAAACCAAGAACTCATCTCTTGATAATTCATCCCAAATGGTATTCCAGATAAAAGAGAAATCGATGGAGACTTACCTGCCCAATAATAAGGTGAACCAAATCCCATTTGACATGTACCACTCTGAACAACATCAAATGACTCAAATGCACTAACTAATTCATTAGCATGAAAAAGTCTGATGTTAAGTTCTCCATTTGAAATTCTTGTTATTTCATCACAAATTCTAGAAAAAGATCTTCCTAGGATACCTGCTTTATCAAAGGCGGAAACTGCCACCCATGTATGTTTTTTTTTTGAAATAGATACATTAGGAAAGAACAACTGACCCGCAGCAGCAGTACTGACTAAACCCAAACCAAGTGATTTTAAAAATTTTCTTTTTTTCATTCTATTCAAATTGGTGGGCGGAACAGGGATCGAACCTGCGACCTATTGCGTGTCGAGCAATTGCTCTCCCAACTGAGCTATCCGCCCTATCAAACAAACTATACAATTAAAAGATAAGACCAACAATAAAAAATGGCATATATATTGCTGTTGTTTTTTATGTTTCAAATTATCAGAACAGGAATAGATGCCTCTAATAGAGATCTTGCTATCATTTCAAACAATATAGCAAATGCTGGAACCAATGGTTTTAAGAGAAGTGAAGCACAGTTTGAAGATATTTACAGATCTCAGCATAATGACTCTACTGAAAAAGCAAAAGGAATTGGAGTTAAAACTACAAAACCAAGACAGAATTTTTCTCAAGGTTCATTACAACAAACTAATGGCAGTCTTGATTTAGCAATTATGGGTGAAGGTTTTTTTGTTTTAGGTAATCCTGTTGGAAGAGATATTGGAGATCAAAACCTTAGTTATACTCGAGATGGATCATTTCAATTAGATAGACTTGGTAACCTAGTTACTACTGATGGCCTTCCATTACTGGGTGAAGGCCAGACTTTAATAAATATTCCTTTTAAATCAGTAACAAATGAAGGTGAAGCAATCTTAACAGAAATTTCTGTAAATAATGAGGGAGTAATAGAGGCAACTTATGGTTTAGATACAAAAAACATAGTTGGTAAGGTTATCCTAGCTGATTTTGTAAATGAATTTGGTCTTCAAAATATTGGTAACGCAAGGTTTCAACAAACTGGAGACAGCGGAGATCCAACATTTGCTGCACCTAAAGAAGAGACACTGGGAAAAATTCAAGCAGGGTTTTTAGAAAGATCTAATACAGATATCACAGATGAAATTACTCTAATGCTAAGAACACAAAGAGCATTTAACGGATGCTCAAAAATACTTCAATCCGAAATTGACATTACGAAAAAGCTATCAGCTAGATAATTGGAATATTCCAAGAAATTGAATTTATTTTTAACTCAAACTTATCTTTAACATACAAATATCCGTCGTTATTAACCATTAAATTATCAGAAATATCTAATTCCAGTCTTATTTTTTTTTTGTTGCTTTTATTCATACCTAAAAAGTTTATTAACTTTTCAATTTTTTCTATCTTATAAAAAATATTTACAACCATTAAAGGTTGATCTGTATGAATGTATAAAGTATCAGGAGTTTTTTTTAAAACTTTTTGAATGTTAATATTACATCTACCTCTAGAAATATTTTCAAAATTGCAATTTAGATTTAAGGAAATAGAACTTTCATAATTTATGTCAATGCTATTAACTAATAATATAATTTTGTCAATTTTTTTCCATTTATTTACTTCTTTATCAGCTAATTTCATTTCTAAGCTTCTCAACAATAGATTTTTTAATTTGCGAAATTCTTCCAGTACTTATTTCAAGTATATCTGATATTTCATAAATATTAAGTTCTTCAACGTAGTACAATTGTGCAACCATTGCTTCTCTTTGATTAAGGACCTTCAGAGCATCACGAATTTGCATCTTTAACTCTTTATCTTGAAGTTCTGCCTCAGGATCATTTAATTGACTAGCGTATAAAACTGAAAATTCATCATATGCTTGATCAAGACTTTGAATATTATTTGCCTCGAAAGCTTTCTCCCAATAATTAAATTCATCGTAGCTTATATTAAGACTTTTTATTAAGTCGTCCTTTGATGGTTCTTCTCCTTTAAGTTTTTGTAATTCAAGTTTTTTTTTTTCGAATTCTTGTTTTTTCTTTATTGTTGTACGACACAAGTTAGAATTCTTCCTTAAATAATCTATTATAGAGCCTCTTATCCTTAATTGAGCGTACTGCTGGAAAGTAACACCGTCTTTAGGCGAGTATTTTTGTGCTGCAAAAACTAAACCCTCCATTCCTTGCTGAATTAAATCTTCAATCTCAACTACTTTTTGTACTCTTCCAAAAATCTGCCAGGCAATTTTTTTTACCAGTTCCAAATTATTTTCTATTAGCTCATTAATTGAAAGTGATGATTTTTCAGAGTAATAATTAACCATTGGGATATCAGGCTCTTTTTTTTACTTTTGACAGAAAAGTTAAACCACCCCAGTCATTTTTTGGTGATTCATAAATTTTTTTTGCAATCTTTAAAAATCCTAAAGATACATCAGATTTCGGATTTTCTAAAACAATCGGGGTCCTGTTAATTATAGACTTTCTAATTAAAGACGAATTTTTTATGCATCCTGTGTAATGGAGGTTAACGTCAAGAAATTTTGATGTAATTTTTTGAAATTTTGAAAAAAGATCCTTACCTTCTTTTTCATTTTCTACTTGATTCACAACAATACAATAATTCTTAAATGAGGATTTTAAGAATATCGCTTTCAATAATGAATAAGAATCTACAAAACTTGTTGGCTCACCTACTATTACAATTACAATTCTATCGCATGCGGTTGCAAAAACTAGTGCGTTATCCTCGGCACCGGCGGGTATATCAACTACTAATTTAACATTTTCAATATTATTTAAATGATTATCTATAGCATTTAAAATTGAGTATCTTTTTTTATTTTCCACATTAAGAAGATTACTTGAGGCAGTGCCTCCTGAAATTAATTTAATACCACTTTTACATGGTATTATTATATCAGAAATACTTTTTTCCCCTGAAATTACATCAGAAACAGTTAGACTAGGGTTAACTCCTAAAAGAACATGAGAATTTGCCATTCCAAGGTCAGTATCTAATAGAAAAATTTCTGAGGTTATTTTCTTTAGAGCAATTGACAAGTTAACTGCTATAGTTGTCTTGCCTACACCACCTTTACCACTTGTTATAGCAATTGAATCAGACATCAGCAAAATTCTCTTTCATATACTTTGTAAGTGAATCTTCATTAGCATGAATAAGTGAATCAATTATAACCTTCGTACCAGTGACAATACCTATTCTTGCATTGTTAAGTGCAAGAGCAGAAAATTCCTCGGCTCCAACCCAACATTCATCTAACTTAGTAATGGCCACCATTGGTCTGATATCCTCAGCTTTCTTACAAATACCTTTTATCATTTCAGAGTTTGAACCACTTTGTACTGTTAATATAGAACAAAATTCAAATGACGGAAATGAATTTTTAATCTCATTTATTTTTTGGATACTAAAATTTATATCTCCTGAAAAATCAAAAACGTTAATTTCTTCATTGTTTTTATGATTATCATTAAAATTAAAGTTTTTATAATCCATAATACTAAATCCCAAAACTCTACTGTATGATCTCAAAACATCCGAAGATCCAGTGCTTGATGAAGAAACATCAATAAAGTTTATTTTTTTTGTTAATCTAGCATCAGACAAATAAGAAGCAATCTTTGCTGATAAAGTTGATTTACCAGAACCTGAGTTACCAAAAACAAAGATATTTTTTGACTTTAATAATCTAGAAAAGTCATTGGAAGCAAGTTTTTTAGAGAGCTCTCTAAAAAATGAAACCCTTCCCTCCTCAGTTCTTTTTCCAATAAATGAGTAATTAAGTTTATTAATTATCTCTGGAGAAAATTTTTCCTGTCTAAGTTTGATGGGGGTGAAATATGACAATTCATCAGAAATACCTGACTGATCAGTTATTATCATATTACTTATTTCCTTCCTCATTGAATCAATATTATCATTAATTTTTTCAAAAAATTTTTTTGAATGATCATCGGAAACTTTGTTTTGAGGTTTTTTGTTAAGATATGAAATATTATTTTCAACTGTTTTTTCAGAATTCTTTGATTCTAAATGTTTTAAAAAAGTTTTTGAAAAAGTATTCTTCTCTTCTTTTAACTTTTTATGATCTTTAATAATGTTTTCATTATCAGAAGCTTCAATTTCAACAAATCCATTGTTTTTCTTTGTTGATAATATTATTGCCTTCTGACCAAATTCATCATTGACCAAATTTATAGCAGACTTAACGTCTTTTGCTTTAAATGTTTGCGTTTTCATTATTTTTCTCCTTGTCTGAAGTTGATAATTTTTCTCCAACTGTAGCAATTACTTTCACTCTTTTATTTTCAGGGAGTTCTGTGAAAGATAAAACTACAATATCTTCTACATGCTGACGTAAAAGAATAGATAGATCTTTTCTTATTATTGGTGAGGTTACTATAACTAAGGCATTACTATCAGAAGAAAACTTCTCACCTATTTCTATGATTGATTGTATCATTTCCTTAGCTAAACTTGGATCAATTAGTAATCCCTCAGAACTACTTTTTTTTGCCATTGTGATGAGCATTTGTTCAAAATCAGGATTAAATGTAACTATGTTCAAGGGGTCTTTTACATTAGAAATTTTTTGAATCAATAATGATGAAATAACTGGTCTAACAGCCTCTGATAATTCATCTGGAGATAATTTTTTTTCTGAGAGGTTTGATAATGCTTCTAAAATTTTCTTCAAATCACTTATTGGAACTCTCTCAACTAATAGGTTTCTTAAAATCAATGTTAGGTGATGTAAAGGAACTAATTTAGGAACAACTGATTGAACTAGTTGGGGGTTTACCTTTGATAAATTATCTAATAACGACTGGACATCATCCTGACTAAGTAATTCTCCTGCATATTTTAACAAAACCTGGTTTAAATGAGTACCGATTACTGCCTCAGGTTCAACAATCATGTAATGATGGGATTCAGCTTTAGCAACCATGTGCTTTTCAATCCAATATGCATCTAGCCCAAAAGACGGATCCTTAACCTTAATTCCCTGAATTTTTAGTTGAGTTTCATCACCAGGCATCGCAAGTTTCCTGTCAGCATAAATTTTGTCCTCAGCAACTATTGTATGACCAATTTTTATTTGATAGGCATTAGCTTCTAATGATAAGTCGTCTCTGACTCTTACATTAGGAATAATGAAACCGAGATCTTTTGAAACTTGTCTTCTTATACCAGTTATTTTTGAAATAAGTGGTCCAGAAGATTTTTTATCATTCGAGTCTACCATTGAAATAAGTCCGTAACCAAGGTCAAGAGAAATTGAGGAGTTATCTGAAACTTCATCCATATCAATTTTTCCTGGACTTTCTTCTTCAGTATTCTCTTTACTGAGTTTTGAATCAGAATCATCAGTCTTTTTTGATGTGTACCATGCTATAATTCCAGAAAAAAGCGAACCGATAAGAAATAAAGTATTAGGCATTCCTGGTACTAATCCAAATAATAAAAGAACGGCTGAAACTGGAACCCATGCTTTTGACAGACCCATTTGATTTGAAATTTGTCCAGCTAAATCGTCATTGTCAGACGAAATTCTTGTTACAATTGTTGCAGTAGCCATAGCTAATAGTAAAGAAGGAATTTGTGCAACAAGCCCATCACCAACTGTCAACAGAATATAAGTTTCAGCTGATTCGGATAAGCTTAGATCATGTTGAGTTGAACCAATAATTAGTCCACCAATAATATTAATAATTAGGATTAAAATGCCAGCAATTGCGTCACCTTTCACAAACTTTGCTGCACCATCCATAGCACCATAAAACTCACCCTCTTTGGCAATTTCTTTTCTTCGCTCTTTTGCTTCCTCACTTGTTAATATTCCTGCGTTGAGGTCAGCATCAATTGCCATCTGTTTTCCAGGCATTGCATCCAATGTAAATCTTGCTGCTACTTCAGAAACTCTTCCAGCACCCTTAGTAATTACAATTAAATTGATTATTACTAATATTGCAAAAACAAAAAGACCAACTGCATAACTTCCTGACATTACAAATTCACCAAATGCTTCAATTATTCTTCCAGCTGAATCTGTCCCTGAATGACCGTTTTTTAAGATGACTCTTGTTGATGCCACGTTAAGACCTAACCTCAAAACGGTAGCAAATAGTAATACTGTCGGAAAACTTGAAAAATCTAATGGTCTAAAGGCTTGCAGAGCTACCATCAATACAAGTAAAGAAATAAGTAAGTTTGATGTTAATAAAATATCAAGCAACCATGGGCTTAAAGGAATAACCATCATGGCAATCAAAATTATAATTCCAATAGGTATACTAAAAGTTTTTATCAAACTTAAAAAATTTGCCTTTTCAAACTGTCGTAGAACTAAATCCATACTTTTATAACCTTAGAGTCAAAAAAATGACTATGTGAAAGTACTGGTTTTCCTGTATTTATTAATTTTTTTTTCATATGTATTAAGGGATGCAAGGGCTATGCCACAAAGAACAACAGCAAAATGGTGGTTTGAATAAAATGGCACAAATTATGCAACAAGTCATTGCAAGTTATAAATTTAATTAAGGAAAAAATATGAAAAATATAGTACTAGCAATTTTAATCTTATTCACACAATCATGTGCAACTAATTTAATGGATAATGCAAATAAACCTAACTTAAGTCTAGGTAATAATTTAGGTGACGAATACTCCGGACCGACAACTCAGTTGAACAAAACAAGAGAATTATTGGATGGTGGCTCAATCACATTCCCAACTTTAACAGCAACAGGCTATGCTGTCGTGTCAACTCAACCAGGACAAAACATTGAACAAAGAAGACTTATGGCAATCAGAGCAGCAAGAATGTCGGCAATGAGAGAATTAGCTGAACAGATTCATGGCTTGAAGGTCGACAGTAATACAACAGTTATAGATTTAATGGTTCAAAACGATACGTTCAGAGGCATTGTTTCTGGAGTTATTCGAGGTGCAAGAACTGTTAGGATTAACCCAACTGGTTCAGATACATATGAAACTGTTTTAGAAATTGATCAAGATATGGTTGCCTATTTATTTAGACAGGCACAAACACTTTAAAAGGATAATAGATTGAAAAGAAGTCCTTACAATAAAATTGATGGATTGTTAAAAGAGCTAACACTCTTTTTTTCATCCTTACTATTTTTTTTATTTTTTACAACTTATCTAGTCGCTCAAGATTTTAAGCATACAGAGGTAATTTCTGAGGGACGTTCTGTAATCATTGAAGGTGATGAGGAAACAGCAAAAAAGAGAGCTTTAGATGATGCTTTATACATGGCAAGCCTTCAAGCTGGTGCAAGGGTAGATGGCTACTCTTCAGTTAACACCAATACATCGCTAAATGAAAATATTTTGATCCGACCTTCATCTTCGATAAAAGATTTTACTGTTATTGAGGAGAAAAAAGATTCGACTCATTTTTCTGTTAAAATAAGGGCTTTTCTTGTTAGTGTTGATGAAACTCTAAACTGTAACGCTCGAGAGCAAATAAACTTGAGTTATTTGAGACCATATTTTAAGGTTTCAAGCAGTCTCCCAGCTTACAGTCAAAAACTACCTTCAATTATTTCCTCAAACATATATAAAAATTTAAAAGAATTTAAAAATTTAAAACTTAGAGATTTAACTGGATTTGACTTTCGTCCTGAAAAGCTTGTAAATAAACCATTAGAACTTGATTATGTCTCTTTAGTAGAAGGTGAAGGTGACAATATTAGAAGTGGTGAGTTTGGTTTACATCCAACCATTAATATTAGTCGAGGTAAAGGAAGACTTACAAGGTTCTCTGACGAATTAATTGTTAATTTAAACCTAAATATTTATGAAGGACCCAGTTTAAATATAATTGATTCATTGAAATACACATTCTCAATTTTTTTAGGAAACGAGACCGGTTATTCTCATATTGATGCGTTTTATAAGGTACCTTATGATAAAATTACAAGCTTAATTTCTAAGAGTCTGTCAAAAATTCAATTTAGAGTTATTGATCAATTAAAATGTCAACCCCTTGAAGCAAAAGCTGAACTTGTTAAAGGTGTCTTAACTGTACCGATTGGAGTTAATCATGGACTTGAAATTGGAAACGTAGGTTATGTTTCTAAAAACAATATTAATCACTCGATGAGCGATTGGGTTGCTGTTACAGTAAAAAAAACAAGCGGAAACTTTTCGATTCTTGATATACTGAACCCATCAAATAAAAAAGAAGATTTGAGTGGAAAAATTATAAGGTTTATAAATTAAAATGAAAAAATTCTTTATTATATCTTTAGTTATTTTTTTAGGGTTTGAAATAAAATCCAATGAGCCATTTGTTGTTCTTGAACACAATAACCAAAACTTGAATGAGCTTGGCAAAAAAAATATCAATAAAAACAATAAGTTTATTAAGGATCATAACTATTCCGTTAACCACAAGGTAAAAGATGGTGAATCCCTTAGTAATATTCTTCATAAATATTATGGTAATACAGGGTTGAATATGAAAATTGTTGAAATATCAATTATAGAGATAAACAAGCATGCATTTGTTAGAGAAAACCCTCATTTTTTGTATGCAGGCAAAACTTTAAAAATCCCCTCTTTAAGCGAGATAATGAATTTAGTAAGAACAACACCTGATAAAAGGTCAAATACAAAATCAAGCCAAAGAAACCATATTTATTTTTACGGAAATTGAAAAAATGAAATTTGTTTTTTTTTTTATTTTCTCATTCAGTTTTATATTTGAAACTAAAGCTTCAAACTCAATTAATGGTAAAGAAATAGAAGATTTAGTAAATACATGGTTAGAAAAAAATAACCATTCTGGCAACGTTGAAATCCTCGACAGTATAAAATATCCCTTTTGCGAAAAAAATGATATACTAATCACAGACATTTCAGGTTCTTTTAATCTAATTAAAATCAGCTGTTTACAGCCCAACGAATGGAATATAATAACAAGGAATAAGACTAAAAATAAAAAATTGTACGGTTTAAAAGAAAAAGGTAAGAAAAAATTTAATGTTATAACCCTAAAAAGCTCAAAATCTGCTGGATCTACCATCAACGAAGATGATTTAATTTCTGTCAAAAAGTCAATTGTCATTAAAGATAACTTAGTTGAAGAAAAAAGTAACATAGTTGGGAAAAAACTTAAAAATTCAATTTCTTCTGGCAGAGCGTTATATCATTCAAACTTTGAAAAGGATTGGCTCATAGAGAAAAATAGTATTATAATTATAGAAAATAAGGTTGGAGGTATTACTATAAAAGAAGAAGGAGTTGCACTTAATAATGCTGATTTTATGGGAAAAATAAGAGTTAAAAACATTAAGAGTGGTAAGATTATAGATGGATATGCAAAAAATGAAAAAAAAGTTGTATTAAAAACTAAACAAAACTAAAAAAGTGCCGTTATATATAATAATAAAATTAATAGGGAAAAAAATAAATGGTTGATCAAATTAAAAATAATCTAAACAGTCTTGGCAGTGCTGGAAGTAACAAAGTGAGTTCTGACACCAAGAAATCTAGCTCTCAGATTAAAGGGGTTGATCATTCTCACGCTAAACAGAAATTTGATAGTAGCGAGGTTTCCAAGTTCGTAACTAAAGAAAAAATTAAGGATATGGCAAAAGAACCTCCAATAGATCAAGCTGCAACATCACGAATTAAAAATGCAATAGCAAATGGCTCTTATCCGATTGATTTGGACAAAATAGCTGACGCTTTATTTGATGCTTATAAAGAGATGAAAGACTAGAACACTTAACTCTTTCTACGGAATGCAGAATGATTTAGAAAATTTATTGAAACTTTTACAAAAAAGTTTTAATACCAATGATTTAATTGAACTCCAAAATCTTGAAAAAGAAATAACTGAAATTTCATCTAACATTAAAAAAGCAATCAGCTCCTCTGAAAATCTTGATAATCATTTAAAAAAAAGTGATATAGTAAATTTAGAAAATTTAATTGCTAAAATTACTGTAAAACAAAAAGATCAAAAAAAATTCTTATCCGACTTTCAAAATTTTATAAATAATAGAAAAATTAATTAATGTTGTAGTAATAAAGTTATAAATTTATGATAAGTTATGGACTTATTTCAAAATTTCATAGAACTTGACCCTTTAAACAATGTTGTAAAAATTCTCTTTTTTATTTTTTTGTTATCATTAATTCTAATTATTTGTGGTTTTTATTTTGATTTATTGAAAAATAAAAAAAATGAAAAAAAGCTAAATATTTTAGAAAGAGCAATTAAAGATTTAATTGAGGAATTTCGTACACTGGAACTGTCTTTATCTGATCAAAAAAAAATTTTGAATGACTATAAATATACTTTGGAAAGATTAGATCAAGAAATTTCGAGACTTGCAGATTCATCAGAAGGAGACTCAAACATAACAAATGCAATTAAAATGGCTAATGAGGGTAAATCTATCGATGAAATTTCACAACTTACAGGTATGACAAAAGAAGAAATTGAGCCTATTATGAAGTACCATGGAAGGCCATAAAATCACATCTTAAAAACATGTTTATTGCATTTGATGTTTTGTATATGATTTTTAAAATTAACGTTTAGTTTCGATGTTTTTTTTTCAATTTTAATAGATATAAATGGGTCATCTCGCTCAATAACCATAAAATTATTATTATTTTCTTTAATTTCTAGCTTGTAACCATCATTATCAATCTCGACATCTACTAAGTCTCCTAGCTCATAATTTTTAATGAATACATTTTTTAACTTAAAATAATTTCTCGTACATTCATATGTTTCATATTTAAACCTTAGAAACAAGTCTTCACATCCTATTAAAAGAGGAAAAACACACAATAAGAAAATAAAATTAAAATAATTACAACTATTCTTTTTTCTTTGAAATTTCATTATCTATAATTTCCTCCCCTATTGGTTTTTGATCCTCAGATGTTTGGTCATTTTTAATTTCATCTTTCTCAGATTCATCTGAACTTACAACTTCCTCTGATTTAAGCTCACTTTCTTTTTTTTTGTTTTCATCAGAACTATTTTCTTTGGTTTCAGCATCAGAACCTTTTTTTTCAGAATCTTTTTTTTCAGAATCTGGAGATTTCTCCTCATTAACCTCCTCAACTCTTTCTTGATGACGCTCTAACAAATTTTTACTTCCTTTTTCCTCCTCGCCTATATTATTGTCATTTGGTTCGTTTTTCGCTTTCTCCTCATTTGCAGTTACTTTTTCAGGATCAGGTGCTGTTGTTTTATCATCAGTAGAAGATTCAGGTTGTTCTATATCAGCCTTGGATTGACTAACATTTTCTTCATCATCTTTCTTAACAACTAATTTTTCGTTTTCTTTTCCTTGATCGACTTTTTCTTCCCCTTTTTCTTCTTTTTCACCTTCATCCTCTTTTTCACCTTTATCTACTTTTTCATCTTTTGCTTCTTTTTCATCTTTTGCTTCTTTTTCATCTTTTGCTTCTTTTTCATCTTTAGCTTCTTTTCCGTCTTTAGCTTCTTTTCCATCTTTAGCTTCTTTTCCGTCTTTAGCTTCTTTTCCATCTTTAGCTTCTTTTTCATCTTTAGCTTCTTTTTCATCTTTAGCTTCTTTTTCATCTTTAGCTTCTTTTTCTTCAGATTCTTTTTCCACTACTATTTCTGCTTTTTTCGCCTCAATTAATTTATTTCCATCTTCTTCTCTAACGTCAAGAACAACCCCTTTATCTATTTGTTTGCCATTTACATCACCAGATTCCAACATTACAACTCTAATCCATTTTTCATCATTATCTTTTTCTTCTTTTTGGTCCTCAACTGGTGCTTCATTAATTGGTTTAGAAACAACTTCTTTTTTAATTTCTACTTTTCGTTCGTATAAAGACTCTATTTTTGCTCTGATAATTTTTACTCTTGCAGCAAGTAAACCCAGCCTGGTTACTTCGTCAGTTTGATCATTTAATAATTTTTTAATTATTGAATTAACTTCATCCAGTGGCTTGTTTCCAATTTTACTTATTATTTTATCTCTTACTTTCTCAACCTCGGGATCAAGCTCCGTATTCATTGAATATTTTTCATCCATTTTTACTATCCTTTCTTTTGGCATTTAATTTGCAAATTCCAAACCAAATATAGAAAAAAATAAAATTATGACCAATAGTATTAAACAACAATTCGAAGTTTACAGCAACGCATTAAGAATTAGAAACAATAAAAATGAAATACTTGCTTCTAATATAGCCAATGCAGCAACGCCTAATTTTAAAGCTAGAGATTTAGACTTTGAAGCAGAGTTAGCAAATGTTTTGAGCGTAGGTCCTTTAAAAACTTCTAAAGACGGACATATTGCTCTTGCATCCAAGAATCTTCCTGGAAAAGTTCAATATAGAAAACCTCTTCACCCTTCAATGGATGGAAATACTGTCGAATTATCAATTGAACAAACTGAATTTGCTGAGAATACGATGAGATACCAAACAACATTAAATTTTATTAATTCTAAACTATCAGGTTTAATGAGTGCAATTAGGGGCGAATAATGGATATTAAAAATGTATATAAAATAGCTCAAAGAGCCATGGGTGCTCAACTTGTAAGACTTAACGCAATCGCAAGTAATTTAGCTAATGCTGATAATATTGCCCAAAACCCTCAAGATGCCTATAGACCAGTCAAGCCAGTTTTTGAAACTAAATATTTTGATTTAATAAGAAAAAGAGGAATTTCTACGGTTGATGCTGTAACTGTCCAAAAGATGGACATCGAACCAATAAAAGTATATAAGCCTGGTCATCCTATGGCTGACAATGAGGGTTTTATATATAAAGCTCCAGTTGATGTGGAAGAAGAATATGTGGATATGCTTGAAGCATCAAGACAATATCAAAATAACGTAGAAGTAATTACAACAATTAAAGCTTTAATGCTTAAAACAGCAAATATGGGAAAATAATCTGAGGTAAACTATGACTGACATTAACAAATCATCTGAACAATCACTTAATGCTATACTTTCAAAACTTGGTGTAAAAACTCAAGAAGAAGTTCAAAAACAAGGAAATAAAAATACTTTAGGACAAGAAGATTTCCTTAAACTTATGACTGCTCAGCTTCAGAATCAGGATCCTTTTGCGCCTATGGACAATGGGGATTTTATTGCCCAAATGGCACAATTTTCGACTGTTACAGGAATTACTGAGATAAACAACAATTTGACAAATTTGGGTTCAAAGCTTGAACCTAATAGAGTAGCAACTGCTGCGCAATTTCTTGGACATTCTGTTCTAGTACCTGGTCAGGTTGCTAGCCCTGATGATAAAGGAGAAATTCATGGGGTTGTTGACTTACCTGGTTATTCTAATGATGTTGGGTTAACTTTTACAAGTCCATCTGGTGAAATTGTTCATACTATGAATTTAGGATCAAATGAAAANGGTTTAGTTGGGTTTAGTTGGGTAGATATACCTGAGGAAATCAAAAAAAATAAAACACGCTTAACCATTCAAGCTTATGCTGGGAATGGTGAAGCAAGCGACGGCTTAACAACAGCCGTATATAACAAAGTTATTGCTGCATCCGCACCAAGAAATACTGAGGATGTAATTTTAGAAACTAAAGATTATGGAGAAATCTCAGCTTCTGATGCAATAAAATTTAAATCAAATGATTAATTAACAATAGAGGAGAAAATACATGTCATTTTATACAGCACTTACAGGACTTAACGGAGCACAGTCAGATATTTCGGCAACGTCGAACAATATTGCAAACGTTAACACGACCGGTTTTAAAAGGTCGAGAGCAGAATTTGGTGATATATTTGCAACGTCTCCATTACAGAACGCNTCTTCCTCTATTGGTTCTGGTACAATCTTAAAAAGTGTTAAGCAGCAGTTTACCCAAGGTAACATAACCTCCTCACTAAACGTGCTTGATATGGCGATTTCAGGTCAAGGTTTCTTCTCCTTAAAACCATCTTTGACTTCAGGACAGACAGTTTATACACGTAATGGATCATTTAACGTAAACAACGATAGATACGTAACTGACTCATCAGGACAGTTTCTTCTAACTTTTCCAGTTAACGATGATGGATCTGTTACTGCAAAAGATTTAGTTAGTGCCGTTCCGCTTCAATTACCCGTTACATCAGGAACACCAAAGGCAACAACATCAATCGAATTAGGTGTTAACGTTTCGGCAACAAGTGATGTTATTTCTGATGACCCACAATTTGCAAGTGGTTATGTTTTTAATCCTAATGACCCAACTACTTTTAATAATTCAACATCAATTACAATCTTTGATGATTTAGGTAACCCAACAATTGCAACAATTTATTTTATAAGAACTCAGGCTGCTTCTGCATCTGANCCTACCAACAAGTATGAAACAAGATTAGTGATTAATGATACTGTTATTGATCCTGATTTAGTTAAAGCNGTAAATGATACAAAGCAACCAATNTTTATTGATCGTTTTGGACAACAAACAACAAAAGTTCCAGATGATAACTACTTCTTGGAAGGAAAAGGTTCCGCACTTTATAAANCAGATGATTTGAAAACTTTAGTAGACTCAACTCCAGCCAAAGTAACTGGAGAATCAAGTAGCTTTGACTTTGGTGAAGAAGGTGACAAAACAGTGACTGTTGTTACCGATCCAATGAAATTTAATTCAACTAGAGAAAGTGGTGACACTACATCAAATGTTTATTGGGGTAAAAACTTTATGACAATTAATGTTGATAACAGTGACCAACCAGTAAATATTGATATTAGACCTGGTTCTTACAACGCTACACAACTTGCTACAGAAATTCAAAGATCAATTAACGCTGCTTACGGTGATGATAAGAAAATACAGATCGTTCAAAACGTTGATGATACTTTGACTATTGACTTATTAAAGTTAAATGCTGATGGAACATCAACGGGTTTGACAACAGCTGTATCTGTTGATCTTCTAGGTGCATCCTATGTATCCACAAGAGAGGGAATAGTATTAACTGGTGCATCACCTGATTTTACAAGAGAGCAATTTTTAGCTCATACACAAGCTCGTCTTAATGCTTCACTTAATGAATATGCTGTTACGTATCCTGCTGATACCGTTGATAAAGCAGCTGCATTGGGCGTTGATAATAGTTTATTTTACAGAGCTTCAGGTAAAGAAATTGGAACAATTCTTGATCAGAACCAAGTCTTTAGTTTTAATCATAATCAAGCTAAGTCAGCCGCTAACACAGCTTCTAATACAAACACTGAGTTACAAGCTAATGGTGCAAAAGCAACCGGACGCTTTATGACGTATTCTTATTATGGAAAAAACCCACAGTTAAATGTTTATGATACGCAAACTGCTATGGCAAACAACCCTGGTGGTGCAACAGCTAATGCAAACCAAGCTATAGTTTATGATCAGTCAGAAAATACGGTTAGATTCCATTTTGGAACAACTAACCCTCCTCTTTCAGCTAATTCAAAAATTAGACTCATGGGAAATTTTTATAACGCAGCAGCTGACACAACCAATGGTGATTTTGTGAATGGACGTGAATTTACGGTTGCCTCAGTTGGTTCTGAAAGTGTTGGTGGAGCTCTTAATTACTATGTTGAGTGCAGTACTGCGGGTATGAACTTTCCTGACAGTGATTTCTCGATAGCTTTAACAACTGCAAACACTAACAATGATGCTAATATTTACAGTTCAGAATCAACTGCGGTAGAAGCCTATTTTGAAGGTGCTCAGAATGTTTATAAAGGGGCAACTGAAAATTTCAGTAACAAAAAAATAGTTATGAGAGAAATTGGAACCTCTACAAAGCATGACTACACCAATGCACAAATGGTTGCAAAAACCACAGCAGCTGGGGCAGCAAAAAATATTATTGATGATTTGGTTGAGGTATTCACACTAAAAGATGACAAAACTTCTACAGGTACAACTCTAGATACCTATGAGCTGACTGGAATAGGTGAAAATACAAATGCTGCAAGTAGAGACTTGTATATTAATGGTGATGGAACATCCGCTGATAAAACTAAACCAGCAACTCATTGGGTTGACGAAAAAGATCCTCCGATTGAAGTAACTTATGACGTTTTAAATCAAAGACTTCAATTTGAAGTAGACAGAAATTTAATTGGAACTGGAACAAATAGTAACTTTAACAGTTTTAAAATTTTTGGTGCATCAACAGCAACAACAACAAATAATCTAGGTATACCAACTGCTGATGACACTTCAGAAACACTAATTCGTGGTGGTGAAAAATTTTCTGCGGCGACATTTGTTGCAGATGGTGCTGAAATTCAGCTTAACGATAAAAGGTTTGGAGTTAAGGTTGGGTATAACAGTGAGTTGAAAGCTTTTGAATTTAATAGTGGAACTACTGGGGAAACAATTGCAGCTAATGGTGCCATTGGAGTAACCACAGCACAA
>NZGH01000053.1 GCA_002690875.1 Rickettsiales bacterium | reverse complement strand
AATGAACAAAAATAAAATTAAATTAGCTATCTTTGATGTTAACCAAACAATATTTAATTTAAATGAAATAAAAAAGAGATTTACAAAAAAAAAATTAACCCTCTTCTTGTCGATCAATGGTTCATAAATACCTTAAAAGAGGGGTTTGCGTCATCAACGCCTGAAAATTTTTTAAGCTTTACTAAAATTGGAAAAGAGGAGTTGAAAAAAATAATTATTCGAAAAAAAAAAGATCCAAAAATCTTAGGTTTTCTTTTTAGTGGTTTTAAATATCTTAGAGCAAATCATGATATTAGGGACAGTTTTAAAATATTAAGAAAACATAATATTAAAATAGCAACACTAACCAACGGGCCCAAGAAAAATAGTATTAATTTATTAAAAAGTAATAATTTACTGGAACTAGTTGACTATCAATTTTCAATTGAAGGTATAAAAATTTGGAAGCCACATCCGGAACCGTACCTTTTTGTTTCTAAAAAATTAAATTATCATCCAAATGAAATTATTATGATAGCTGTTCATGGTTGGGATATAAATGGAGCAAAAAAAGTTAGTATGAAAACTGGTTACATTAAATCTTATGAAAAAAAATTAAGTTCTTACTACCATAAAGCAGACTTAGAAGCAGAAAAGTGTAAAGAACTAGTTCTTAAAATTATCTCTTAATTTATTTCCACTTAACAGAACAGCCAGCACTAGCAAATTGGGTTTTTGGTCCGTTTTGTGTTTTTGAAATCTCAATCATTGCATTAAGTAAATCATTTGTATTGTTTGTAAATTTTAAATTTTTCATTTCAGCAATTCTTCCACGATATTGAAGTTCATTTTTTGAGTTATAACCAAAAAAATCTGGTGTGCAAACAGCACCAAATTTTCTTGCAACAGTTTGGTCTTGATCAATTAAGTAAGGAAAATTAAATTCATTTTCATTAAAAAATTTTTTCATGTTTTCAAAACTATCCTCTGGGTATTTAATTATATCATTAGGCATTATACCGACAGATTTAATTCCGCATTTAGTTACCTCACTAACAGTGTAAACTAACTTTTTTGTAATTGCTTTAACATAAGGACAATGGTTACAAATAAAAAAAACTAATGTACCTTTTTCTCCTTTTACCATATCTTGATTAAAAAAACTTTCATCAACATTTTTAAGTTTAAAGTTTGGCATTTTTTCTCCATAATTACATAACGGTGTTGATTGTAAGGTCATATTATTCTCCTAATAAATGAAAAAATAGTTCTCTATTTTTTGGTTGATATCTATGTTCGAGAAGAAAGATTCCTTGCCAGGTCCCAAGAAGAATTTTTTGATTTTTAATAGTCATTGTTAAGTTTGTTTGCGTCAACAAACTTTTTAAATGAGCTGGCATATCGTCTGGACCTTCTGTATCATGCAAATAATCATCTTCAGGCGCTATTTTTTTTAAGAAATTTTTAATATCTTTCATTACTTTTGGATCTGCATTTTCCTGAATCATTAAAGAACAACTCGTGTGAAGAATTGAAAGATTCAATAAACCATTGTTAATATTGCTTTTTTTAATAGTATTATCAATAGCATCGGTAATATTCAATATTTCATTTTTTTTTGTTTTAAAAATAATTTTTTGAATAAATTGTTTCATTTTACTAACATTATTGTTAATATCTAATTGTTCTAAATATATATCACAAAGGGGGATGTTAGAATGGCAAAAAAAAAATCTATCAAAATTGATCCAAAAAAGGTCAAAAAAGAAGATCTTCAAAATGTCTTCTCAAAAGTTTTAAGTAAACTTAAATCCAACTAGTTAATGGAAAAAATATGGATTGAGTGTCAGAGATGTGGCTCAGTCTTTTGGGTTTTTGCTGATGAACTAAATGCGATCTATCCAAAGAATAGAATTGACTACAAGATATGTTCTGCTTGTGAAGTAAAAACTAATTCAAAAAAATAGTGCTTGAATATCTAACCTCTATCTTTGATCAGCTAAGTTTGTATGCCACTATTATCAAATTTTTGCTTTACTTTCTTTTAGGATCCTTCTTTTTATTGATTCTGAAAAAACTTATTTCTTTTACAAGATTTTTATTAAAAAAATTTGATAAAACTTCATTTTTAGAAAACCTAAGATTTATTTTAAATATCATAATTTTTGTTATTATTTCTATTCTTATCGGCTGGATAATTGTTATGATTGTTACAAAAAAAATATTTTAATAAAATGCATTTAGCTCTCAAATTTTCTTATATTCTAATTGGATTTAGTTATTCCTTTTTATTACTAAATAAAATTTACTTCGGTATAGCCTTATTAACAGGAATTATTTTAATGATGGTTCTTAATCCTCCAAATAAAATCTACTTTCACTTTTCAAATAAAAAGTTAAATTTTTTTTTTATCACGTTTTTAATATTTTTAAGTTGTTCAACAATTAATTCAATAATATTAATTAGATCAATAAGTGTAGAAGTTTACTTAATATTATTTATACTTTTAGGGTTAAATCTTTTTTTTTACATACAAAAAAAACCTGAAGCTTTTCATGTAATTATTAAGATTTTAATAATTTCAACTATCCTGAACATAATAATTATTTGTTGTTATAACTTAATAAATTATGAAACTTATAAAACTTTCAGCTACATATTAAGGTTTAAAGGAATATTAAATATTATTACAATCCTTATTCTAATTTTAACTTTTTTCAAAAATAAAACCTACCTCTATTTACCAATAATTTTTCTCATTCCTTCACTTGTTTTAAGTGATTCCAACGCTCCATTTTTGGGAATCTTAAGTGGTTTATTTTTTTATTTAATCTTTTTTTTTACTAATAAAATTAGGTTTTTTAAAAAAACAGTTTTTTTTTCGCTTATTACAATTCTCGCTTTTTTATCTTTTAAAAATCTTAAAAATTTACCTTCTAAATTTGATTCACAATCTATTACAAATTTTGAATTTAAAATTCCTACTGAGTTGATTGATCCACATCGTCAATTTATTTGGGGGTTTAGTTTAACAAAGTTTAAAAATAATCTATTGTTAGGTTATGGAGCTGATACATCAAATTTTATAAATGATAGTCAAAAAATTATTGGGCATAAAACAACAGGTGATATGACATTTATTTCGAGTCATCCTCATAATTTTTTTATTGAAATTCTGCTTGAAATTGGAATTTTAGGAACTTTTTCATTTATCTTTTTTATATTATTTGTAAATTACGAAATTTTTAGAAATGCGAATAACAGAGAAAAGTTTTTTTTGATTTTTTTTAACGGCTACTTCTGGGGAGCCTCCCTTGTTAATTTTTCTTTTTGGTTAGGTTGGTGGCAAGGAAGTTATTTTTTCATTTTAAGTCTTATTGCTTCTAAAATCTTTTTAAAAAACAAAACAAATTGATCACAAATATTTTTAGTATTTCAAATCTATTTTAGTTCAATTGGCATACATTATGCTTATTTAATTCAACTTTTAAAAATTTTAATTATGTTATCTATCGTAATTCCTTCATATAATGATGCTAAAAATATTCCTTTAGCTATAGCCTCAGCTAATCAAATAAAATATGTAAGCGAGATTATTATTGTTGATGATTGTTCAACTGATAATACTCGGTCTTTAATAAAGGAGATTTCAGTTAATTGTAAGAAAATTAGATATTTTAAAAATTTAGTTAATAAAGGATCTGGTCTTACTTTTTTAAAAGGTCTTGAAAAATTAAAAAACAATTATGTTCTTATGCTTAATTCTGATGATTTTTTTATACCTAAAGCGGTTGAAAGATTATTTGAATATACAATTAATAACAAACTTGATCTGGGTTATGGAAAAATGGCCATAAAAAAAAATAATGCAATTCATCAATATTTACACCCAGGTTACAAAAATGAAAGTTATGTAAATAATAGAAACGAATTATTAGACTTATTAGTCTTTGATATGTATATTCCATCTTTTGGTGCAATCCTAAATTACAACGAAATTAAGGAATTTTATAATACCACATATTATGAAAAACTTAACTTTAGTTATGGAAAATCCTTTAAAGCCCATGATTATGATCTATTCTTAAATCTAGCAAAAAAGAAAAAAAGAATTGGATTTTATAACGAAACAGTATGTGTGTGGTGTAAAAGTAAAGACTCTCAATCTGGCTTAAAATATTTTGATTCAGGTGATGCATGTTTTGAAAGTGCATTTTTATTCAATAAATATTTTGCAAATGAAGATTTTTCCGAAATAGATTTATCATTAATAGAATCAAGGATTAATGGAAAATATAAAAATATAAAAAAATCAATTTCCAAGGCCATGCATTTGTATAAGCATTATGAAATTTTTCTATATAACATTAAAGATTTAAAAAACTCTAATCGTATTAGTTAATATCTTTAACTTTAATGATCTTTAAAGACAACTTACTATTTTTTTTTAAAGATCAAATACATTATGTCTTTTGGTAAAGCAAATTGTATAAAGAAGAATGTAGAGGTTAAAATTGATAGAATCAAACTTGAAAATATGTTTTTGTACAAATTACGAAATCTATTAAAACTGTTAAATTCAAAAGTTCTCAAATTTCCTGATTCTAGTAAAATAAATCCATTTTTTGAAAACAGTTCAGTGAGATTAAACTTATTAAAATAACTTAAGTGTGGTGAACTACTATTTTTTTGCCAAAGCCTATCGTAAATCTTATTAATTTTTAATCTCAATAAAACCTCTGAGGTTTTAAATATTATTCCATCTGATGTTGGAAGATTTAACAATACTAGACCATCATCTTTTAAAACAACGCTTACTTCTTTAATTACGCCATTAATATTTTCTAAATGCTCAAACACATCGTTAAAAATAATAATATCAAATGTCGACTCAATTTTAATTGGATTTGGTAAATGAATTTTAAGAATTTTTTTTCCGTAAACTGATCTTAATCTTTCAAAACTTTTTTTAGATGCCTCTGATCCAGTAATTTGTAAATTAGCAGAATTACATTCATCTATAAAATAACCGTCACCAGAACCAATTTCTAGAATCTTTGGGTTTACTTTGTGTTTTAATAATTTTTTAATTAGTTTTTTAAAATTTTTCCTTCTTAGACTTTCTATTCCTTTAACGTCTTGTCCTACTGATGGTTTTAAACTTGAAAAATAACAATTACAATTCGTACATTTAAATGAATAAAAGTTAATTTTTTTTAGTTTTCCATCACAAACTTGACATTTCATAAATATTCAAAACCTTTTCAATGTTATTCAAATTCAATTGTACCTGGCGGTTTTGAGGTTAAATCATAACAAACTCTATTAATACCCTGTACTTTATTTACGATTTCATTAGAGCAAATTTCTAAAAAATTATTTGAAAACTTGTATGCTTCAGCAGTCATTCCATCAACTGAGGTAACAGCTCTTAGCACACAAATCTGCTCATAGGAACGACCATCACCCATAACTCCAACGGTTTTAGTTGGGAGTAAAACACAAAAAGCCTGCCAAATCTTGTCATAAAGTCCATGCTCCTTAATTAAATTTAAAAAAATAGAGTCAGCTTCTTGTAATATCTTTATTCTTTTTTTACTAATTTTTCCTAAAATTCTTATACCTAAGCCGGGACCAGGAAAAGGGTGTCTGTTAACAAATTCTTTAGAAATTCCTAACTCTTTACCAAGTTTTCTTACTTCATCTTTGAAAAGTTCTTTAAGAGGTTCTATTAATTTAAATTTAATTTTTTTTGGCAGACCTCCCACATTATGGTGAGATTTTATTGTAACTTTTGAATCACCAACTTGAGACAAAGACTCAATTATATCTGGATATAAAGTACCTTGTGCTAGAAATTTTATATCCTTTTTTTTTTTTGAATATTGTTCAAAAATCTCAATAAATTGCTTACCTATAATTTTTCTTTTTTTTTCAGGATCTGTAATATCTTTAAGTTTTTTAAAAAAAGACTTTGAAGCATCTATAACATCCAAAGGAATATTATAATTTTTTTTAAATAAATTTTTTATAATTTCAACTTCATTTTTTCTCATCAAGCCAGTATCAACAAAAACACATTGAAGTTTACCCTCAATAGCTTTGTGGACAAGAACAGCCGTGACAGTAGAATCAACACCACCTGATAAAGCACAAAGAACTCTGTCCGATCCAACCTCATTTTTTATTGATTTAACTATCTTGTTTTTAAATTTATCCATACTCCAGCTTTGTTTACATCCACAGATATTAACTATAAAATTTTTTAATAGTATGTCTCCTTTCTGTGTGTGAACTACTTCAGGATGAAACTGAACTCCAAATATTTTATTTTCCAAATTTTGAATCATCACTGAACTACAACTTTTACTTCTTGCCAAAACTTCAAATCCATCTGGCATTTTTATAACTTTATCACTGTGACTCATCCATACTTTATATTGATGTCCTTTAGTATAGGCATTTTTAAACAATGGTGAATTTTTAAGAATCTTTACTTTTGTTTTTCCAAATTCTCTTTCTCTTGACAACTTAACTTGACCACCAAAGTCTCTACAAATTAATTGTAGTCCATAACAGACCCCTAAAATTGGTATATTGAGTTTATACACGAAGTTTTTAATTTCAGGTGCATTGTCGTTACCTACCGAACTTGGTCCACCAGAAAAAATAAGTCCTTTTACATCTGAAATTTTAAAGCTTTTTTCATTTAAGTTATTGAAAGGAATTATCTGGCTAAAAACTCCGAAGTCTCTAATTCTTCGTGCAATAAGTTTTGTGACCTGGGAACCAAAATCTACAATAATAATATTTTCATTCATTTATTAATTTGATAATTAGGTGACTCTCTAGTGATAGATATTCCATGTACATGACTCTCGTTTAGTCCTGCTGATGTAATTCGAACAAGCTCTGTATTTTTTTTAAAATCTTTAATATTTTTATTTCCTGTATAACCCATTGATGCCCTCATTCCTCCTGTAAGTTGCTCAATTACTTTTTCAACGGGACCTCGATAAGGAACTCTACCTTCTACACCTTCTGGAACAAACTTTTCAGTACTAGCTACCTCTTCTTGAAAATATCTGTCAGCTGATCCCCTACCCATTGCAGATAACGATCCCATACCCCTATAGGATTTATATGTTCTACCATTAGAAAGAAAGATTTCACCTGGTGATTCATCAGTCCCAGCAAATAGGGACCCTATCATTACAACATCAGCCCCAAAAGCAATAGCTTTTGCAATGTCTCCTGAAAATTTTATACCGCCATCAGAAATAATTGGTATTTTATGTTTTTTTGCAATCTTAAAAGTTTCTGATATTGCGTGTAGTTGTGGAACACCAATACCTGCTATTATTCTAGTTGTACATATAGAGCCTGGACCTATTCCAACTTTAATTGAATCAGCGCCTTCTTTGATTAAATCATGAGCTGCTTCAGAAGTAGCAACATTTCCAACAATTGTTGGAAGATGAGGATAGTTTTTTTTAATTTTTTTTAAGGTTTCAATTACTTTTTTTGTATGACCATGGGCTGTGTCAATCACTACAATATCAACGCCAGCTTTGACCAAGTTTTTGACTCTATCTAACCCTTGTTCATTTCCTACACCAACCGCTGCCCCAACAAGTAGTCTTCCCATTTTATCTTTTGATGCATCGGGAAATTTCTGAGCCTTTTCGATATCCTTTACTGTGATCAATCCTATACATTTATAATTTTTATCTACAACTAATAACTTTTCAATTCTATGTTGATGAAGTAATTTCTTAGCATGTGTCATCGATATATTTTGTTGAACAGTCACTAAGTTTTCTTTAGTCATTAACGACTCAACTTTTTGATTTAAATTTTTTGCAAATCTTATGTCTCTATTTGTAATAATACCAACAAGCTTTTTGCTTCCACTTTCAACAACAGGGATTCCAGAAATATTATATTTTTCTTTGATTTTAAATGCATCAGAAAGCAGACTTTCTGGGTTAATAGTATAGGGGTTTATAACCATTCCTGACTCAAACCTTTTTACAATGTTAACTTCCTCTGACTGTTTATCTATATCAAAGTTTTTATGAATTATTCCAAGTCCACCCATTTGAGCCATTTTTATAGCTAAAGAGGATTCAGTCACAGTATCCATTGCTGCAGAAATAAGAGGGATTTTTAATTTAATAGATTTAGTCAAGTTTGTAGATAAATCTGCTTCTGAAGGCTTAACAGATGATTTAGAGGGTAAAATTAAAACATCATCAAAAGTAAGGGCTTCTTTTAAATTTTTCATAGAATAATTTAAACTAATCGATAATAATTTGAAACTACTTATTTCAAATTATTTTCTCTGAGCAACCAAATACATTTCAGATGATTCTTTTCGTGAAGCCTTGGGTTTAAAATTTTTAATATTTTTAAGTGATTTTCTCATATTTTTTATTAATTCACCGTTCATACCACCTTGAAATATTTTAATTACAATAAAACCATCTTTTTGAAGTAATTGATTTGAAATATCAATAACCCTTTCAACCAAAGACAATATTCTAAGATGATCAACTTTTTTATTTCCGGTTGTATTTGGGGACATATCACTCATTATCAAATCTATTTTTTTTTCAAAAAAAGTTTCAATATGATTTATTACCTCATCATTATAAATATCACCCTGGTAAAACCAAACTCCTGGAATTTCTTCAATATTCAGCTTATCAACTCCAAGAATCTTCGTTTGAACAGTGCTAAATTTTTTTGATACTTGTAACCACCCCCCTGGTGCACAACCTAAATCCAAAATATTTTTACTTGAAGTTAAAAAGTCAAATTTTTCATTTATTTGTATTAATTTATATGAAGATCTTGAACGAAAACCCTCTTTTTTTGATTTTAAAACAAATTCGTCATTTATTTGTCTATTAAGCCACTTACTGCTATCTTTTTTATGCTTTTTTATTAATTTAAACTTCATAATTCAT
The DNA here is from genome assembly GCA_002690875.1 of Rickettsiales bacterium. The sequence continues at coordinate 32,270 of NZGH01000053.1, read as the reverse complement.
CAACTATTGCGTCTCGTAATCCTTTATGTGTTGTTATAATTTTTTGTAATGGAAAAATTTTAATTATAAAAAGTAAAATTTTGATGCCGCTTTTTAATAATTTATACTTATCTTTTATACAAGGATGTTTTTTTAAATCGCTTGTACTCAATTTGTTAATGTAATTAATTGTATTCGTTACTTCCTCACATGACATCTCAAAACCTTCAATCTTAGTTGGATTATAAAATGGGAGATTTTGAAAAATAGAACATAAAGTTGTCATTGTGCTACAAGATCCAATTGATACAAATTTATCAGAAAGATTTTTGTTTTTAGTGTAAAAATGAGAAAAATGATCAGTTATTTTTTTTGTTACCATATCCTCTCCATAAATCTGAATTTTTTCTTCTAAATTAATTACTCCATATGAAATTGAAGTGGTTTGTAAATGAGATGAATTAGGTTCAAAGAAAGTAATTTCAGTGCTTCCACCTCCAATATCAAATAAAAAACCATATTTTTTAATTTTTTTTAAATACATTTGAGAACTTTTTAAACAAAGTCTAGCCTCTTCTTCGGATGAGATAATATCTACATTAATACCGGAGGTTTCCTTTACCTTACTTAAAAAAAAGTCAGGGTTTATTACTGACCTACATGCTTCAGTAGCCACACAACGATAATCTGAGATTTTAAGTTCACTAAGTTTTCTTTTAAAAAAAATTAAACAATTCAGAGTTTTTGATATATTTTTACTGTTAAATTCGTTATTAAAGCTAAGATTTTTTATTAAATTAGTTGGTTTCGAGTGATTAAAAATAATTTTTTTTCTATCATCACTTTTTTCAACAATCAACAATCTGCAGTTATGGCTCCCAATATCAATTGCAGCTATTTTTTTGTTTTTTTTCAATACAGCAAGAATTTAAAAATTTTATTTCTATATTATTAATTATAATATATTAAATCAATAAAGTAACTTTCATAACTTAAATGAAAATATTAATTACAAGTTTTTTTCTTTTACTAACTTCAATACTTTTATTACTAAAAGATGACAATAATAAGGATGAATTAATTGTAAAAGAAGAAAAAAAAGAAGTAGTAGTTAAAAAATTGATAAAGGAAAAATTTGTAAAAAATTTAAATTTTAGTGGATTTACTGAAGCCTCAAGAATTGTGATTTTAAAATCACAGATTGAAGGAAAAATAAGCAGCAAGTTTTTTGAGAAAGGTAAACCCTATAAAGCTGGTACCCAGTTAATACTTATAGACCCAGAAGATAAAATTGCTAAACTTAAAGAGATGGAGGCTTTGTTAAATCAAAGAAAAAAAGAATATGAGGTTGCCGAAAATTTGTTTAAAAAAGGATTCAGATCTGAGGTTAAACTAAGTGAATCTAGAACAAACTTTGAAAAGGCTCTTGCACTTTACGAAAAAAGTCAAGTTAAATTAAACAATACAAAAATCTTTGTCCCTTTTGATAGTATTGTTGAAGATAGTTATGTAGAACTTGGTGATTATCTAAAAAATGGGGATCCAATTGCTAAAGTTGTGGATTTAGATCCAATTTTTATAACAATAAATATTACAGAAAATGAAATTGACCAAATAAAAAAAGATCAAGTAGCATCAGTAAAGATTTCAGATAACCTTTATGAGGGAAAAGTAAACTATGTCTCAAGGACAGCAGACAAACTTACGAGAAACTTCAAGGTACAAATTAAACTTTCAAATGAAAACAATGATATTATAAGTGGTTTATCATCAGAAATAAAAATTGGTACAAAAACAGAAAGTGCTTTCTTTATCTCATCCTCACTTATCAGTCTTGATGCTCAAGGCATTTTAGGAATAAAGGTGATTCTTAATGAAAAGGTATCTTTTTTACCAATTGAAGTTTTAAGCGACGTCGGGAACGGTTATTGGATAAAATTAAAAAAAAATTTTGCTGAAGATATTTTAATCATAACTCAAGGAAGTGAGTATGTAACTGACGGAGATTTAATAAGTTTTAAGTTCGAAGAAAATGTTCAATAAATTTTTGAAATCCTCGAAATTAATTTTAACAATCTTATTTTTTCTCATTGTATTTGGTTTTTATCAATACAACAATTTACCAAAAGAATCAGACCCAGATATAAGCCTACCAGTTATCTATATTTCCTTAACTCACAAAGGAATATCTCCGGAGGATTCTGAGAGACTTCTTGTAAAACCAGTAGAAAAAGAATTAAAAAACATTGAAGGGTTAAAAAAAATAACATCTACATCCTATCAAGGAGGAGGAAATGTTGTTTTAGAGTTTGATGCTGGTTTTGATTCAGTTAAAGCAATGTCAGACACAAGAGAAAAAGTTGACTTAATTAAAAGCAAGCTTCCTAGTGATTCTGAAGAACCACGAATTTTTGAGGTAAATTTATCAAGATTTCCTGTTTTAGCTATTGCTATTTCAGGAGATCTAGATGGACGTACACTTGATATTATAGCAAAAAAATTAAAAGAGGATATTGAAACTATATCTGAAGTTTTAGAGGTAAAGGCATTAGGTGAAAATGAAAGAATTATTGAGATAATTGTAAACCCAAGAATTGTTGAAACTTATGGGTTAACTAATAAAGATGTTATTTCTTCAATAGCAAAAAGTAACTTTATGGTAGCTGCTGGAACCCTGAGTAATGATAAAGGAAGCTTTAATGTTCAGGTCCCAAGTCTGATTGAAAATAGAAAGGACTTATTGAGCGTACCAATTAAGTCTGACTCTGATTCAGTAATTACTTTAGGCGACGTTGCTGAAGTAAGAGATACATTTAGAGAAAAAATAGGTTATGCAAGAAATAATGGTGAGTCAGCCATAATTTTAGAAATATCAAAAAGAACTGGTGAAAATATTATCAACGTAATAGAAAAAATAAAAAAACTTGTTCTACAAAATAATTATATTCCAAATTTTGTACGTTTAGATTTTTTTCAGGATGAGTCAGAAAAAATTGTATCAATGGTAAACGACTTAGAGAATAATGTAATTCTTGCAACGTTAATTGTTTTTTTAGTTATTTATTCTTTTATGGGAAAAAAATCATCAATTCTTGTAAGTCTTTCGATTCCTTTTTCTTTTTTAATGTCCATGATAATTTTATCTTTTTTTAATGTCACTATCAACGTAGTAGTTCTTTTTGCTTTAATTCTATCAGTTGGTATTTTAATTGATGGAGCTATCATAGTTGTTGAATACGCAAATAGAAGGTCCAACGAGGGACTTAGTAAAAAAGAAGTTTTTATTCTATCTGCCAAACAAATGTCAATCCCAGTAATTGCATCAACATCAACTACATTAGCAGCATTTTTTCCATTAGTATTTTGGCCTGGAATTGCTGGCGAATTTATGTTCTTTCTTCCTGTAACTTTGCTTGCAGTTTTAATATCTTCCCTAACAATGGCTTTAATTTTTATTCCAGTAGTTGGTCAAATAATTGGAAATGACAAAGAATTTTCAAAAAAAAAAAAAAATAATCTCAATCTGCTAGAGAATGGTGATTTATCAAAAGTAAGAGGTATGCAGGGAAGATATTTGAATATCATGGATTATACACTTGAAAATCCTAAAAAATTAATCTTTCTAACAATCACAGTACTTATTTTTATTCAAACAATATATTTAAAATTAGGCAAAGGTTTTGAATTCTTTCCTCCAATAGAACCAGATTACGCAGAAATTGTAATCCATGCGCGAGGAAATTTTTCTGCTTTGGAAAAAGATAATATTGTTAAAAAAGTAGAAAAAGAAATTTTAAAAAATCAATCTATTAAAAATATTTATTCAAGAAGTGGTGTAGTTAAAGGAGACAAAAGAAATGAATCTGAAGATGTAATTGGCTCAATAAAAATTGAATTAATAGATTGGAAAAAAAGACCTCAGGCAAAATATGTTATTGAAAAATTAAAACAATCAACTAAAAAATTTTCTGGGATCTACATAGAATTTATTGAAAAACAAGATGGACCGCCAAAGGAAAAAGATGTTGAAATTGAAATAGTAAATAATAATACAGAAAAACTCACCAGTGATACTCTAATTCTTTATACATTTTTAAAAAAAAAAAATTGGGTCAACAATATAGATACTGACCTTAATATTCCAGGAGTAGAATGGGAATTATCAATTGATAGGGTCAAGGCAGAAAAACAAGGAGTAGATATAGAAATGATAAGCAATTCAATACAGATGTTAACCCATGGTTTGAAGGTAACCGATTTCATGCCAACAGATAGTAATGAGGAAGTAGATATAGTAATTAGGTTTGAAAAATCTTTCAGAACACTTGACGAGTTAGACAAAATTTTTATTGAAGGAGAAAATGGTCCAGTTTCACTAAGTTCTTTTATAAAAAGAAATGCGAAAAGAAAAATAGGTAATATTTCAAGATATAATTTACAAAGGTCAAAAAATATTAAGTTTGATGTTATAGAAGGTGAGTTACCAAGTAATAAAATTAATGAGTTAAGAGAATGGTTGATAGTAAAAAAATTATCATCCAAAGTTATATTTACTGGTCAGGAAGAAGATCAAACTGAGGCAAAAATTTTTCTAACAAAAGCTTTTTTTATAGCAATTTTTTTAATAACTATAATTTTAATAGCTACGTTTAACAGTTTTTATTTTTGTTTTATTATTTTATCTGCAATTATTTTTTCTACAATTGGTGTTATGATTGGTCTTCTTTTATCTGGCAAACCCTTCGGTATCATAATGAGTGGAATTGGTGTAATAGCATTAGCAGGTATTGTGGTAAACAATAATATTGTATTATTGGATACATACAAAGAACTAAGAAAGAAAGGTGAAGATATTAAAAGTGCAATACTTAGAACAGGCGCACAAAGATTAAGACCAGTAATGTTAACAACTTTAACAACTTTTTTTGGTTTAGTGCCAATGGCTATAGGTCTAAATATTAATTTTATGGAATTCGAATTGAATTTTAATAGCCCAAGTTCACAATGGTGGCTTCAACTTTCAAATGCAATTGTTTTTGGTGTTATGTTTTCATTTGTTCTTACTTTAGTAGTAACTCCATGTTTAATTATGATAGGTGAAAAAAGTAAGTTTTTTAAGTCTTTTTAAAGTCATACATAGCTAATGGAATACTTAAATAGTATGTCGTTATTAAAATTATCATGGCTAACCAGAAGTCTGTAAGAAGTAAAGATAAGAAACTAGCCAATAATATTATAACAAAGGGTAGTAGTTTTTTTTCAAATTTGATACCTTTTAAAGAAAATGTTGGGACATTAGAGATCATTAATATTGATGGAATTATTAAATAAAATTTAATGAAATAAGTATTAATAAAAAAATCAATATTAAATCTAAAATTAAGCATCAGTGGTAAAAGTGTTAACCCAGCAGCGGCTGGCGTTGAAATACCCGAAAAAAACTTTATTTTTTTTGCATTCGACTGAGTTTCATGAGAAGAAATGTTAAATTTAGCTAATCTTGAAGTTGAACAGATAGCATAAAAAATAACCATAGCCCACATACCATCAATGGACATAGATTCAGACCATAAATAAATAATTATTGCAGGTGTGACTCCAAAACTTATTAAATCAGATAAAGAATCAAGTTCTACACCAAAGTTTGAGTTAGATTTAAGCAATCGAGCAATTTTTCCATCTATATTATCAAGAAAAGAAGCAAATATCACCAGTGAAACTGAGATCTGCCATTTACTCTCAATAGCAAACTTAAGGGCAGTTAACCCCAAAGTTAAAGAAATAAATGTAAATAAGTTAGGAATCAAACTTCTTAAAGATAACTTTTTCATGCTAGTTTATAAAATAAATTTATTTTGATTTTGTTAAATTAAAATCCGCTAAAAGAGTTTCCCCAGAAATTGAAGTCTGACCTTTAGTTACTAGGATATTAAAATTTTTGGGAAAATAAACATCTAATCTACTACCAAAACGAATAAGTCCGTACCTTTGTCCAATAGTAACTGATTCGTTTTCGGTTAAATCACATTTAATTCTTCTTGCAATAAGTCCTGCTATTTGAACAACATAAACAAAAACTCCTTTTGAAACTTCAATTTTTACAATCATTCTTTCATTATTTTCACTTGATTTATCCAATGATGCATTTAAGAAAGTTCCTGGAACATATTTTAACCAAATTACTTTTCCAGAAATTGGGATTCTATTGACATGAACATTAAAAATATTCATGAATATCGAAACTTTATTTAAATCCTCTTGTTTACTATCACTTAAATTCTCGGGTGTTTTTGATGAACCAGCAAATAATATTTTGCCATCAGCAGGAGAAATAAGTATATTTTTTTTTTCAGGAATAACTCTCTCTGGATCTCTAAAAAAATAGACGCACCACAATGTTAAAATAAAACCAATCCATCCTAAAAAGTCAGAAATTAAAGACAAAAAAAGAGCAAATAAAGCGAATATAATGATAAATGGATATCCTGCAGCATTAATAGGAGGTAAAAAATTTTTTAGATCCTCTAATTGATTAATTAAATTCTTAAAACTAGGTTTTTTATTTTCACTCATATTCAATTATTTTTTAAGGTTGGAATATTAAAAACTTGACCTGGAAAAATGAGATCAGGGTTTTCGATTTCTTTAATATTATTTTTATAAATTTCCGAATAATAGATTCCACCCCCGAGAGTTTTTCTTGCAATTCTCCAAAGACTATTTCCATTTTTTACTGTAACTTCTTTTTCAATGATAAAATTCGGGTCAACTTTTTCCTCGAAAATTCTTGTTTTAAGTGTAATTTTTTGTCCTCCAATTTCTGTTGTAATCATTAAATTATTATTTGTAAGCTCAAAATTTTTCAATTTCATTTTCCATACACCATTGCTATCTGCTTTAGAGTCTTCTATAAAAATGTCAGAAAAAAATAACTTTACCAATGAATTGGGTTTGGTCCTTCCAGTCAGCATTAGACTATTATTGTGAATATATTCTACAATATCTAAAGTTAACCCAAGAATTTTTTCATTATTGTTTATAATCTCTATACTACTGTTTTTTGAAAACCTCAGAATTTTGGATGATGAATTATTATTTTTTTCTCTTAATATTATTATGTTCTGTGTGGAAGTAAATTCATCTTTTCCATCAAAATACTTCAAGTTAAATCTTTTGATTCCTTCAGACAGAGGCTTATCACTAACCCAAACCCAGTCTCCATTAGAGTCTGAAAAAACTGACGCTAATTTTTCATTACCATCTAGAATATCAAACTTAATGTTAGGAATTGTTTTTCCTGCAATAATCACGTCCCCACTTTTCTCTAATCTAACTATATCAAAAGTTAAATCTATGTTATTTTTATTAAGAGAAAATTCATTGCTTTGAGGATCAATTTTATCTTCTTCAGAAACATTTTGTTTATCTAATTGTTTTAAATTTGAAATAGGGTAAATTAAGTAAACAAGAATTGCAGAGCTAATAAGTACAGATAACAATAAAAATTCTTTTTTCATTTTAATAATATTTTTAATCTTATAATATAACTAAATTCTTATATTCCACCATCTTTATTTTTATGAATTTAAATGTAGCAGTTTTTTTAGGATCAAAACTAGGAAGTGACTCAAAAAATCTTAAAATAATTAAGGAATTTTCAGAATGGTTTGGTTCAGAAAACCATAATTTAATTTTTGGTGGAACAGAAACTGGGTTAATGCTTGAACTTGTAAAAAATCTATCAAAAAAAAATTCACAAATTATAAGTATTTTCACCAAGAATCTATATGATAATTCTCCTAAATCAAAATATTTCTCAGAAATAATTATTACAAAAGATCTCTCTTCCAGAAATGAATTAATAATTGATAAATCTGACGTTTTTGTTGCTTTACCTGGAGGATTAGGAACTTTGAACGAAATTTTTGAGGTCATTAATAAAAATCTTCTTAATGAAATTGATAAAAAGATTTATCTTATAAATGATAATCTTTTTTGGACTCCCCTTGAAGAATTGTTTAAAAGTCTGGTTAAAATAGAATTACTAGATCAACAGAAATTAAAAAAAAACTTTAAAGTTTGTAAATTAGAAGAATTAAAAACTGAATTTAAAAAAAAATATGCCAAAAATAGAAGTTAAAAACGCAGTTGTCGATATCACTGGTGATGAAATGGCAAATGTCATTTGGGAAAAAATAAAGAATGAATTAATTTTACCTTTTCTAGATATAAAATTAATTACATTTGATCTTGGAATTATAAATAGAGATAAAACTTTTGATAGAGTAACCTATGAAGCTGCTGAAGCAATTAATAAATATAAAACTGGAGTTAAATGTGCAACTATAACACCTGATGACAAAAGGGTTAAAGAATACAAGTTAAAAGAAAAGTATCCCTCTCCTAATGGAACAATTAGAAATATAATTAACGGTACAATATTTAGAGAACCTATAATTCTAAAAAATATCCCGAAATTTGTAAGCCATTGGAATGAATCAGTTGTTATTGCGAGACACGCTTTTGGAGACATATATAAATCAAAAGAAATCAATATTAAAAAAAAAGGAAAGTTATTTTTAAGATTTGAAAGCTTTGATAAAAAACTAATTATAAATGAACATATCTATGATTTTTCATCACCTGGTGTTGGTTTAAGCTATTTTAATATTGATCAATCAATTAAAGAATTTGCACTTTCATGCTTTAATTTTGCATTGAAAAGAAGAATTCCCTTGTTTCTATCGACAAAAAACACAATTCTTCAACAATATGATGAAAGATTTAAAAAAATTTTTGACGACCTTTACGAAAAAAAATACAAAAAAATATTTCTAGAAAATAATATTTCTTATCAACATAGATTGATTGACGATATGGTTGCCTGTTTAATGAAATGGAGTGGTGGTTTTTTGTGGGCTTGCAAAAATTATGATGGTGATGTTATGTCAGATTTAGTGGCTCAAGGATATGGATCATTGGGACTAATGACATCAGTATTATTAAGTCCTAATGGTGAAATTCTTCAAACTGAGGCTGCACATGGAACTGTGACTAGTCATTACCTACAACATAAAAATGGATTAGATACCTCAACTAATCCCATTGCTTCAATTTTCGCATGGTCTAGAGGTTTACTTCATAGATCAAATTTAGATAAAAATAAAAGTTTGAGAAACTTTGCTGAAAATTTAGAAAAAATTTGTATTGAAACAATTGAAAGTGGTTTTATGACAAAAGATCTTGCTTTAATGATAGGACCTGATCAAAAGTGGATAAACACCAATCAGCTATTTCAGATTATAAGTAAAAAAATAGCTAAATTAAAAAATACTTAAAATAAAACTCTTTAATTCATCAAACTTTTTAGAAAATGGTGCTCCACCTTGAGCTAAATCACTCCTTCCTCCGCCTCCTTTGCCTCCTAAAAATTCTACTAATTTTTTTAATAACTCAACAGCATCATATTTTTCTTGAAGACTATTAGTTATTGATACTACTAAAGAAATTTTATTATTTTTTTTACTAACTAAAATAATAATACCATTTAAAAAATTTTGTTTTATTTGATCCGAAAAATTTTTTAAATCACCAGGTTCATTAACAGTGTTATCAAAATATATTTGTGGGTTACTACCGATGATTTCTTTTTCAGAGAAAATAATTTTGTTAGCTGATACTTTTTTTAATTTATTGTAGTCAATTTGAATATTTTTTATTTTTTCTTTAATATTATTATCAGATGCTTTTAAAAGTTTTTTTATATCTTCAATAAGCAAAATTTTTACATTCAAATGATTTTCTACCTCCTCACCTGTAATAGCTTCAATTCTTCTCACTCCTGATGAGACAGATGAATCTGACAAAATTTTAAAAGCTCCTATTTGTCCTGTGGCATTAACATGAGTTCCTCCACACAATTCTTTTGAAACCAATGAATTATCATCATCAGAATTGAATGTTATAACTCTTACTTTTTCCGGATATTTCTCTCCAAACAAAGCAATCGCTCCACTTTCGAGTGCCTCACGAACAGTTACCAACTCTTCAGTTCGAATTAAATTGGATCTGATAGTTTTATTAACTAATATTTCTATTTCAGAGATTTGCTTGTTGGTAAGTGATTTATTATAAGTAAAATCAAACCTTAATTTTTGGTCATTGACTAATGACCCTTTTTGACTCACATGTTCACCTAAAATATTTCTTAAAGCTTCATGAAGAAGATGAGTAGCAGAGTGATTATTTCTAATTTTTTTTCTTCTCTTATTGTTAATTGAAAGAACGTACTTTTTTCCTTTAATAATTTTTGTTTTTTCATTTTTTTCAATTTGATGTAAATATATTCCTCCCTCTACTTTTTTCGTATCTAAAATATTGCATATAAATTCACCATTAAGATCTACAATTTTGCCTGAATCACCAATTTGTCCTCCCGACTCTGCATAAAATGGAGTTTTATTAAAAACCAAGAAAATATTATCCTTATCTGCTAAAATCTCATCTGTAAATTTTTCATCCTTAATTATACACTCTAATTCTGCTTCAATTTCAGTTTGATTATAACCAACAAATTTTGTTTGTTTGACTACGTTTTTAAGTTCAAGAAAAAATTTATTAGAAGATTTCTCACCACTACCAGTCCATGAATTTTTTTGTTTTTCCTTGTTTTTTTTTACAATTTCAAAATATTGATTGATATCAAGTTTAATATTTTTCTCTGTTAAGATATTTTGAGTTACATCGATCGGAAATCCATATGTATCATAGAGCTTAAAAGCCAGCTCAGCTGAAAGTTGCTTTGGCTTTTTTTTATTTATTTCGTCATTTAAAATTGATAGACCAGTTTGAAGAGTATCTGAAAATTTAATCTCTTCATTTTTAAGGTTCTCTTCTATAAACTTTTCTGATTTTTTTAATTCAAAATAATTTTGTGAGTATTTATTAACTACACCATTTACAAGCTTGTGAAGAAAAATTTCTTCTTTCTTAATTTTATTACTTTGAACGATTGCTCTTCTAATGATTCTTCTTAAAACATAACCTCTCCCCTCGTTTGATGGGATAATACCATCGGACATTAACATACAAATTGATTTAATATGATCAGAAATTACTCTAAAAGAAATTTCATTTTGTTTTGTCATTTTAGTTCCAATAATTTTTTCAACATCACTAAAAACAAAGTCAAATAAATCTGTTTCATAATTATTATTTTTTTTTGATACTAAAGCAGTGATTCTTTCCAAACCCATTCCAGTATCAACACATTTTTTATGTAACTTCTCTAAACCAGATTTTTTTTTTTCATACTCCATGAAAACTAAATTCCATATCTCAACGTAACGATTTCCATCTTGATATTTTGTACCTGGAAGTCCCCCCTTAAGTTTATCACCATTATCAAAGAAAATTTCACTACATGGTCCACATGGACCTGTATCACCCATTGACCAAAAATTATCATCACTTTCTATTGAAATAATTTTATCACTAGAAAAACCTGAAACTTTTTCCCAAATTTTTTGAGAATCTGTATCTTCTTTGTGATGAGTAATAATTAATCTTTTTTTATCGATACTCAGTTCTTTAGTTAAAAAATTCCATGCCATTTCAATAGCTTCTTTTTTAAAATATTTACCAAAGGAAAAGTTACCCAACATTTCAAAGAATGTATGGTGCCTAGGAGTTTTTCCAACGTTTTCTAAATCATTATGCTTACCACCTGCACGTAAACACTTTTGAATGGAAATAATATTTTTATCAACTGGGTTCTCTTGTCCCGTAAAATAATTTTTAAATTGCACCATACCTGAGTTAGTAAATAAAAGTGTGGGGTCGTCTTTTGGAATTAAAGATGACGAGGGTACTTCAATGTGATTTTGATTTTTAAAAAAATCTCTAAAAGATTCTCTAATATTTTCTGATATGTATTTTGGTTTTATCATTGTATGTGATCATTATAAGAATAATTACAGTTATTAATCAACTGCGATTTCTTCTTCGACCACATCTACTTTTTTGTTTTCTTCATTATCCTTATCTTCTTTGCCATGGGATCTTATTTCCTGTTCAATCTTCAATGCAATTTCAGGATTATCTTTTAAAAAGCTTTTTGCATTTTCTCTTCCTTGACCTATTCTATCACCGTTGTAAGAATACCACGCCCCAGATTTCTCGACCAGCCCAATATTTGCTGCTAGATCTAAAATTTCTCCTGTTTTTGATATTCCCTCGCCATACATAATATCAAATTCAACTATTTTGAACGGTGGAGCAAGTTTGTTTTTAACAATTTTCACTCTTGTTTGATTTCCAACAACTTCCTCACGATCCTTAATGGCTCCAATTCTCCTTATATCCATTCTTACTGAAGCGTAAAATTTTAATGCATTGCCTCCTGTCGTAGTTTCAGGGTTTCCAAACATTACTCCAATTTTTTGTCTTATTTGATTGATAAATATGACTAAACATTGTGACCTTGAAATAGAGCCTGTCAGCTTTCTTAGTGCTTGGCTCATTAGTCTTGCATGCAGACCCATATGAGAATCACCCATATCACCCTCGATTTCCGCTCGAGGAACTAACGCTGCAACTGAATCTATAACTAAGACATCAATTGCGCTTGAGTTTACTAATGTATCAGCAATTTCTAGTGCCTGCTCACCATTATCAGGCTGAGAAATTAACATTTCATCAGTATTGACACCAAGTTTTTTTGCGTAAACAGGATCCAAGGCGTGCTCAGCATCGATAAAAGCACAAGTACCTTTATTTTTTTGAGCCTCAGCAATTACATGCAAAGCTAAAGTTGTTTTACCTGAACTTTCAGGACCATATATTTCAACAATTCTTCCCTTAGGTAATCCACCAATACCTAATGCGACATCTAAACTTAAAGAACCTGAGGATATTGCATCAATTTCAACAACATCTCTTTCTCCAAGTCGCATGACGGAGCCTTTGCCATAACTTCTTTCTATTTGACTAATTGTTGATTCCAGTGATTTGAGTTTATCCATAATAATGTTCTATTAATGTTCTATTTAATGATAACAACTTAAAATAACTAATCAACATATATTTTAATATTCTTTCTCTTTGTAAATTTTCTCAAATTTTTCGTGCATTTCTTGAGCCTCAATTGATAGTGTAGCAATAGGTCTTGCTTTTAATCTTGCTATTGAGATTGGTTTGTGTGTTTCTTCGCAAAAACCATAAGTACCATCATCTATTTTTCTCAATGCTTTATCAATTTTGTTAAGAAGCTTTCTTTCTCTATCCCTTGTTCTTAGTTCTAAACTTCTTTCTGACTCAATAGAAGCTCTATCAGCATTATCTGGTTTATTGGAAGATTCTTCTTTGAGGTGATCTAGGGTGTTCGAAGACTCTTGAAGGATATCTTTTCTCCATGTTAACAAAAGATTTTTAAAATATTCGATTTGTTTAGGATTCATGAATTTCTCAGAATCGTTTGGCTCATATATAAGTTTTTTTTTATTTTTCATAAGAATTAATTGAATTAATGGAATATATTTATATTTTGAAAAAAAATGAATCAAGTAAAATTTAAAATTTCTCAAAAAGCGGCTTTTTTAGATAGAGATGGAGTAATAAATGAGGACATAGGTTATTTAAATAATATCAAGGATTTTAAATGGATTGAGGGTGCAATTGAAGCATTAAAAATTCTTAAAGAAAATAATTTTTTAATAATAATCATTTCTAATCAGTCAGGAGTATCAAGAGGTTATTTTTCTAAAAAAGATGTTCACAATCTTCACAAATGGATTAACCTGCAATTATCTGAACACAATGTAAAAATAGATGATTTTTTTTTTGCTACAGAACATCCAGATGCAGAAACTTCAAAAACCAGAAGAAAACCCTCACCCAGAATGATTGAAGAAGCTATAGAAAAATATAATTTAAATAGAGATGATTGCTTCATGATTGGAGATAAGGATATAGATGTTCTAGCAGCAAAAAATGCAAACATAAGAGCTTTTTTATTTGAAGGTGGGAATTTATCCTATAAAATAAAAAAAATTTTAAATATCGCTTAAATTAGAATGTAAAAACATTATATATATCCTAATTTAAATATAACCATGTTAGATAAAGTAAAAAAGAATTTTTATCCTAAAGGAAGAGGAATAGAAGACTCTGCCCTCGAAGATGTAAAAGAACTGATTAGCGATTTACCTCTTAAAAGAGATCTTTTGATAGAATATTTGCATCTTATCCAAGACAAATATGGACAAATAAGAAAAAAGCATCTTGCAGCCTTGTCTAAATTACTTAAAATACCATTAGCTGAATCTTTTGAAGTAGCTACTTTCTACGCTCATTTTGATGTAATTGAAGATGAAGATCCGTCGATTCAAGACGTAACAATAAGAGTTTGCGACAGCCTTACTTGCGAACTTTTTGGCTCAGAAAATTTAATTAAGGAATTAAAAGGCAACTTAGATGATCAAAAGGTTAGAGTTCTTAGAGCACCATGCATGGGTCTTTGCGATAAAGCGCCTGCATGTGAAGTTGGGCATAAACACGTAAATTTTTCAAATCTTGAAAAAATTCAAGAAGTTATATCAAAAAAACATTTTCATCCTGACATCATTGAAGGCATTGACTTAAAAAAATACATTGATTCGGGTGGATACGAAATACTTAGGAAGTGTTACACTAATGAAATTAACGTCGATAATGTTATTGAAGAACTTAATGAATCAGGTCTTAAAGGAATGGGTGGTGCTGGATTTCCATCTGGCCAAAAATGGAAGTTCGTAAGAATGGAACCTGGTCCAAGATTAATGACCATTAATGGTGATGAAGGTGAGCCTGGAACATTTAAAGATAAGCTCTATCTAGAACAAAATATGCATAAATTTTTTGAAGGTATGCTCATAGCAGCTTGGGCCGTAGAAGCAAAAAAAATTTACATTTACATGAGGGACGAATACCCAGGTATACGACTAAAAATGATTGATGAGCTTAAAAAACTTCATGAAGCCAATATCATAGATTCAGATACAAAAGTTTACATAAGAAGAGGTGCTGGAGCATATATTTGTGGGGAGGAATCTGCTATGATAGAATCCATTGAAGGTAAAAGAGGACTTCCTCGTCATAAGCCTCCATTCGTATCAAAAGTTGGACTTTTTGGTAAACCAACACTGAATCACAACATTGAAACTGTTTTTTGGGTTCCAGATATCTTAAGAAATGGACATAAATGGTATAGTAGTCAGGGAAAGTCTGGTCATAAAGGTCCTCACAGTTACTCCATTTCTGGTAGGGTAAAAAAACCAGGTGTTAAGCTTGCTCCTGCTGGAATAACTATGAATGAGCTTCTTAATGATTACTGCGGTGGCATGATTGATGGTCATAAATTTTTGGGTTATTTACCTGGTGGTGCGAGCGGAGGTATTCTTCCAGCTTCAATGGCAGATATTCCACTTGACTTTGGAACACTAGAAAAACACGGTTGTTTTATTGGTTCAGGAGCCATTGTTGTTTTTTCAGACAAAGATGACGTTAAAAAAGTTGCTTTAAATTTATTAAAATTTTTTAACGATGAAAGTTGCGGACAGTGTACTCCTTGCAGAGTTGGAACAGAAAAAGCCGTCAAACTTATGGAAAAAGGTAACTGGGATGAAGATCTTCTTAAAGAACTCGTTCAAACAATGGGAGATGCCTCAATATGCGGTTTAGGACAAGCAGCGGGAAACCCAATCACTTGTACTTTAAATTTTTTTAAAGATCATATATAATAAAGATGTGAAATGACTAAATTTTTTTTAAATGAAAAAGAAGTTACTGCTGAAGAAAACGAAACAATTTGGCAAGTAGCAAAAAAAAATGGGTTAACTTTGCCCCACTTATGTTATTCAGATAAACCTGGATACAGAGCTGATGGAAACTGCAGGGCGTGCATGGTTTCTATCGAAGGTGAAAGAGTTTTAGCAGCATCTTGTATTAGGAAGCCTTCTGAAGGTATGAAAGTCTCTACAACTGATGAAAGGTCTGAAAAGTCACGTAAAATGATTCTTGAGTTACTAGTAACAGATCAACCTGAAAAAACAGATTGTCATGACCCTGATTCGCACTTTTGGAAAATAGCCGACGATTTAGAGGTCAAAAAAAGTCGTTTTGATAAAAGAGAACCCAAAATTGTACCAGAATCTGATAACTCTCACGTTGCAATGGCTGTAAACCTTGATGCCTGCATTAATTGTAATTTGTGTGTTCGTGCATGCCGAGAAGTTCAAGTTAATGATGTTATTGGAATGGGAAATAGAGGTCACGTCTCTCAAGTAATATTTGATTTTAATGATCCAATGGGTGATTCATCTTGTGTTAGTTGTGGGGAATGCGTTCAAGCATGTCCTACTGGTGCCTTGATGGAATCAAACTTATTGAATGAAAATGGTAAAAAAGTTGTTAATGCCGATAGAAAGGTTGACTCTCTTTGTCCATATTGCGGTGTAGGGTGTCAATTAACCTATAACATAAAAGATGAAAAAATTGTCTCTGTAGACGGAAGAGAAGGACCTGCCAATCACAATAGACTTTGCGTAAAAGGAAGGTTTGGCTTTGATTATGTTCACAACCCTGAAAGAATTACAAAGCCACTAATAAGAAAAACGGGTGTCAAAAAGGATCCTAAAGAAAAACTTGATCCACTAAACCCATTATCCCATTTCAGAGAAGCATCATGGAAAGAAGCTCTTGATCTTGCTGCAAGTAAATTATCTTCAATAAGAGACACTAAAGGAGGAGATGATGCACTTGCTGGATTTGGTTGTGCGAAAGGTTCTAATGAAGAAGCCTACTTATTTCAGAAATTGATAAGAGTTGGTTTTAGAAATAATAACGTCGATCATTGTACGAGAATGTGTCACGCATCATCTGTAGCCGCACTTATGGAAGCAATTGGAACCGGCGCTGTTACTGCCCCAGTATCAGAAGTAAAAAATGCTGAGGTTGCAATACTTATTGGTTGTCGTCCAACTCAAAATCACCCTGTAGCTGCAACTTTTATCAAAAATGCAGTAAAAAACAATGGACTTAAATTAATTGTTCTAGATCCCAGAGAACAGGATCTATCTAGAATTGCAGAAAAAAGTCTTCAATTTAAGCCAGGTGCTGATGTTGCCCTTTTGAATGCAATGCTAAATACAATAATTGAAGAAGGTCTAGTTGATAGACAATATATAGAAAAATATACTGATGGCTATTTAGAGCTTAAAAATCACGTTAAAGATTTTACTCCAGAAGAAATGAGCCAAGTATGTGGAATTGATGCTGAAGAAATTAAAGAGACAGCAAGAATATTTGCTAATGCAAAATCAGCAATGATTTTTTGGGGCATGGGAATTTCACAACATATTCATGGTACAGATAATTCCAGATGCCTTATATCATTAGCTTTAACAACGGGTAATGTTGGTAGACCAGGAACAGGGCTGCATCCACTAAGGGGACAAAACAATGTTCAAGGTGCTTCAGATGTTGGTCTCATTCCTATGGTTCTTCCAGACTATTTGCCAATTGCTGATTCCAATAATGTTAAGTTTTTTGAGAAATACTGGAATTGTGAAATTAACCCTAACCCAGGTTTAACAGTTGTTGAAATTATGGAAGCGATCTATGAAAAAAAAATTAAAGGTTTGTACATTATGGGTGAAAACCCTGCAATGTCAGATCCTAATGCTAATCATGCAAGAGAGGCTCTTGCAAGGCTTGACTGCTTAGTTGTTCAGGATATTTTTCTAACAGAAACTGCATATTTGGCTGATGTTGTTCTTCCTGCTTCAGCTTTTCCTGAGAAAACTGGTACTTTTACAAATACAGATAGACGTGTTCAATTAGCCAGAAAAGCAATCAACCCGCCTGGAGATGCCAAACAAGACTTATGGATTATACAAGAGCTTGCAAATAGAATGGGGCTAAATTGGAATTATGAAGGTCCTGATGAAGTATATGATGAATTAAGTGGTTGTATGGAATCTTTGAAAAACATTTCTTGGGAACGTTTAGTCAATGAAGGAGCTGTTACTTATCCTTCCGATGGAGAGGACAAACCCGGAAATGAGGTTATTTTTGGCGAGGGTTTTCCAACAAAAAATAAGAAAGGAAAACTTGTACCTGCCAAACTAATTTCTCCAGACGAAGTTCCCGATAAAAACTATCCTTTAGTTCTTACAACAGGAAGGTTACTAGAGCACTGGCACACTGGATCAATGACGATGCGGTCAAAAGTTTTAAATACAATAGAGCCCCAACCTTTTGTTCATTTATCAAGAAATGAAATGAGAAAAAATAACTTCACACATGATGAAACAGTCGAACTTTCAACTAGAAGAGGTAAAGTAGAAGTAAAAGTAAGATTTGATAAGATGATACCTGACGGAATGGTGTTTATGCCTTTTTGCTTTGAAAATGCCCCAGCAAATCTATTGACAAACCAAGCATTGGATCCTGATGGAAAGATTCCTGAACTTAAATATTGTGCAGCAAAAATTGCAAAGGTGAGTGCCTAAATTCTATTATTCCTTCATGTGATGTTTTTTATCCACTGGACCTATTAATAAGTTAGATACAAACGCAATTGCAAGTAATGCGGCCATAGCATACATAGTTGTATTGTAAAGTGTTGTTGATGGATTAATAGTTCCTTCAGGCATATATTGCATTAAATTTGATATTGTTACGGTTTTCTGTTTGACAAGTAATGAGAGCTGGTCAACTGATGCTCCGTATATTTCCTGAAATTTATCAGGAGAAATTTTACTTACTAAGTCCTGAATTGCAGTCTCAACCGAACCTTGCCTTAACTGAGTTATTGCTACTGGTCCAAGCACACCAGCGGTAGACCAAGCAGTTAATAATCTTCCGTGTATACCACCTACATATTTTGTTCCGAATATATCAGCTAAGTAGGCTGGTATAGTTGCAAAACCTCCACCGTACATTGTAAAAATAACCATTGAAGCCGCATAAAATAATATTAGGTATGTTACAGCTGGGTTAACACTCATGGCCTTTGCAGTAAATGGAATTGACATGTATAAGAGAAAACCTAAAGAGAAAAATATAAAATAAGTGGTTTTTCTTCCGATGAAATCAGACATTGAAGCCCAAAAAATTCTGCCTACCATATTAAATACACTTATCATTAAAACGTAAGTTCCAGCAAAACCTGCGGTAACGATCACAGGTAGACTTGGAGTAAAGATTTCTATCATCATTGTTTTAGCTACACCTATTACCCCAATACCAGCAGTAACATTGAAGCAAAGAACAACCCATAGAAAATAAAACTGAGGAGTTTTAAGTGCCTGATCTATATGAACATTATTTTTAGTAATTAATCTTGTTTTTTTTGAATCCTTAGGTGGCGTCCAACCTTTTGGCATCCAGTCATCTGCGGGAACCCTGTAAGAAAAGGCCGCAATGGTCATTATAATAAAGTAAACAATACCAAGAAATAAAAACGTTTGTGCAGCTCCACTTGAACCAGTGCCAACAATGTAAACACCAGGGTCACCTGGAACAATCATCTTTGCAATGTCGTTCATAGTTACAACAACGACTTCTGTAAGATTACCAGATATTTCAACAAATCTCCTGCCACTTTCAGTGATTAAACTAACTGAATCTTCAGAACCCAAATATTCAGGAGCCTTATAGAATTTAGCTAATAGGCGGTCTATTGATAATTTTGCTATCATTGCTCCACCGCCAAAGCCCATAATGGCCATACCTGTTGCCATACCACGTCTATCTGGAAACCATCTTATTAGGGTTGATACTGGTGAAACATACCCCAGTCCCAGACCAATTCCACCTATAACCCCATAACCAAAATAAAGGAGGTACAATCCTAGTTTTAAGACTATGGGATCAGAACTGATCATCGGTAATGACATTGCAATTTCAACACCCTGCTCATGAAGAAAAATACCAAGGGAACCAATAATGAAACCACCCCCCCAACAACAAGCAGAAACAAAGCCAACCATCCTCGGGCCAACATCTTCTAACCATTTCCCAGCATATGCAGCTGCTAATCCTAATGAAACAATTGCGACTGAAAAAATCCAAACTACTTGACCCAAACTCCAGTCATCTCCGGATGAGGTTACTACTCCAAGAACTTTTACCAATGCAGGATTAAACATGCTCCATGCATAAACAGAACCTATACACAGGTGAATTGCAATGGAAGCCGGTGGAACCAACCATCTATTGAAATTTGGTTTTGCGATTATATTTTTTTTATGCAAGGTGTCATAAAAACTCATTAATTGGTTCCTCCTAATTTATTAAATATGCTCTCAGCTTTACTTAAATCATCCAAATTGTTTACATTAAAGAAGGGATCATATCCAATAAAAGGAAAATTGACTACCCTAGTTTTGATTTTTTTTGAAAAAAGGTCAATTTTTCTCCCGCCTTCTAATAAAAATTTCTCTAACAAATTTAAGTTGTCGGTATGCCACATTGAAAAAACAGGATGGAGTTTGTTTTTGCATTTAGCCATAACTATTTTCTCATCACCTAAATTTTCAAAAAAACATTCAACTAAATTCTCAGGAAAAAAAGGAGAATCAACTGGAAAAATCACCAACCAACTGCTAAAAGAGTTAACATTTTTTTCTAACCATTTTAAACCACTTAAAATGCCTACCAATGGTCCCAAATTTCCAGAAAAACAATCAGGTATTATTTCGAATTTTTTATTATAACATCTTTCTTTTGAATTAATGGCTAAATAATCCACTTGTGACTTAGCTCTTTCAACAACTAGACTAATTAACGATTTGTTTGAAATCATTTTTTTAGACTTATCACTACCCATGCGTCTTGATAGTCCTCCATTTAAAATTAAACCAAATAACTTTTTATTAGGATCTTTCAACTCTTTCTTCTCCTGATAGAATTACAAATTTTTTACCTTTTGCTCTTCCAATTAATGTTAGATTAGCTTGTCTTGCTAGCTCTACCCCCCAAGCTGTAAAACCTGATCTTGAAATAATAACAGGAATTTTCATGTTAACAGACTTAATTACCATTTCACTAGTTAATCTTCCCGTGGTGTAGAAGATTTTATCTAAGGATGATATTTTTTTCGACATCATGTAACCTGCAATTTTATCAATAGCATTATGTCTTCCAACATCTTCCATATAAATCAAAGGTTTATTTCTTTTGCAGAGTACACAGCCATGAATTGCTCCAGCCTTTAAATAAAGGCTTGGGGTTAGGTTAATAGCTTTAGATAACTCATAAATCCAGGAAACCTTAATAATTGATTTGTTAGTAAATTTTATTTTTTTAAAGTTTTCCATAAGATCACCAAAAATTGTTCCTTGCGCACAACCTGATGTAATAATCTTTTTTTTTAATTTTTCTTGATAACTTGTTTTTTTTTTAGTTCTAACAACAACAATATTTAGATCATTATCATAGTCAATTCTTTCAATTTTAGTTCTTTTGGTTATCATATTTTGGTTTAGTAAATAACCTACTGCTAAATACTCAGGATAATCACTTACTGTCATCATTGTTACTATTTCTTGATCATTTAAATAGAGGGTTAGAGGCTTTTCCTCAATTACATCTAATTTTTTTTTTCTAAACTCTTCATTGATACCAAAAATTTTTCTAGTAAGATTATTATTATTGGGGTTAGGTTTTATTTTCATATGTTTTTAAAAAATCTCTAAACTCATTTATTAATTCGCTCTTTAATACTAAGATAATTAATAAATATTTATTATGATAGATAAATTTGGAAGAAAAGTTAATTATTTAAGACTATCCGTAACTGATAGATGTGACTTACGATGCAATTATTGTATGCCAAAAAAAAATACACTTCTTTACCCCAAATCAGAAATTTTATCATTGAATGATCTAAAAAGAATTACAAAGATATTAATAAATTTAGGAATTAAAAAAATTAGAATAACTGGTGGGGAACCACTAATAAGAAAGGACATAAGTGAATTTCTTGAATACATCTGCTCGCTTAAACAAAAAGGACTGGAAGAGGTTCTTATAACAACAAATGGGACACAACTAAAAAAATATGCTAAAAAAATTTCTGACTTAGGTATTAAAAAAATTAATATTTCTCTTGATTCTCTGAGTTCAAAGAAATTTAAATTCCTTACTAATGGAGGAAATTTAACGGAGGTTTTAAATGGAATTTATGAAGCAAAGAAAAATAAATTGGATGTGAAAATAAATACAGTCCTTTTGAAAGATTTTAATGAAAATGAGATATTAAAAATGGTAAAATGGTGCGCTGATAATAACTTTAAGCAAACATTTATAGAAGTAATGCCTGTTGGCAAACTTGATTTACAAAGATCTAATCAGTTTTTACCGGTTTCTTTTGCACAAGAAAAAATAAAAGAAGAGTTTGGCCTTGACCCAATTTTTTTTAAATCAAATGGTCCTTCAAGGTACTTCAAAACAAATAAGCTCTCAAATATAATAGGTTTCATCTCACCACTAACAGATAATTTTTGCTCAACATGTAATAGAATAAGAGTTACAAGTAATGGAGTTCTTTACCCATGTCTTGGTGACAACGGATCTACTAATTTAGTGAATATACTAAAATTTGACGATAATGAAATATCCCAAAAAATAAAAAATATTATATTTAACAAACCAGAAAAACATTTATTTTCAGTTGATGACAAAACATATATTAATAATAGATATATGAATACAACAGGTGGTTGATGGTATTTAGGAAAATTGGTTTCGTGGCATCGCAAAAACCTGAGGCTATCGAGGCTTTAAAAAAACTAAAAACACTTTATAAAAACGTTCCACCCAATAAAGCTGACATTATTGTTGCTTTAGGAGGAGATGGAACAATTCTCAAGTGTCTGCATGACTTTTTAAATAAAAAAATACCTATTTATGGGATGAATAGAGGTTTTGTTGGTTTTTTGATGAATCAATATGCAGAAAATAACCTTGAAAAAAGGTTATCAGAAGCAATTCCATATAAACTCTATCCGTTAAAAATTAAAAGTTTTGATGCAAAAGGAAAAATAAAAGAAGGTTTGGCATTTAATGATGTATCAATGATTAGAAACAGTCCAAGAATTGCAAAAATTAAAGTTAAAGTAAACAATAAAACTAGAATTGCTGACTTTTTAGGAGATGGCTGTCTTATTTCTACTCCAGCAGGAAGTTCTGCTTACAATTTGTCCCTCAGAGGTCCTGTAATACCAGTTGGTACTGATGTTTTAGCGTTAACACCCATAAGTCCATATAGACCAAGAAGATGGAGAGGTGCACTTTTGAATAATAATGCAAAGATTACACTTCTATCTCTTGATTACAAAACTAGGCCTGTCAGAGCTGAAGCCGATTTCATGGAGTTTAAAGACATAACAAAACTTGAAATTGAATTAGAAAAAGAAAAATTCATGAATGTCCTTTTTGACCCTGGTCATGATATGGAAGAACGAATTATTACTGAACAATTCAATAATTAAGCTAATGAACTTTAACACACTTCTTTCAAAGTTAATTTCCTTCAAAACAATAAGTATGACAAGCAACAAAGAACTTATGTTTTTTATTAAGGATTATTTATCAAAATCAAATATTAAATGTAAATTATTGGAAGGGTCTAGAGGACAGTTCAATTTATATTCCAGGATAGGGCCCAATGAGGATGGTGGAATCTTACTCTCTGGTCATACTGATGTTGTACCTACTGAGGGTCAGAATTGGAATAGTGATCCCTTTAAACTAATAAGTAAAAAAAATAGATTCTATGGTAGGGGCACATGTGACATGAAAAGTTTCATAGCTGTATCATTGGATTTAGTTTCAAAAATTAATACTAGAAATCTTAGAAAACCAATTCACCTGATTTTTTCTTATGATGAGGAAATAGGATGTGTGGGTATTCAAAAGATTGTACCTTTTATAAAAAAATTAAGGCCTAAACCGACTTATTGTATTGTTGGAGAACCTACAGAAATGAAAGTAGTCAATGAACACAAAGGAAAAAAAAATTTTTTAGTTCAATTCAATGGAGTAGAAGCACACTCTTCTTTAATAAATAATGGAGTAAATACTATAAATTTTTGCTCAGAATTTATCGAGTTTTTGAAAGATTTACAAAAAAAAATATCTATTTCTTCAAAAAATAGTAAGTATAACCCTCCTTACTCAACAATTAATATCGGTTTAATTAAAGGAGGCGTAGCTTTAAATATTATTCCAAAATACTGTGAAATTGAGTTTGAAATAAGAGATACACCCGAAATGAATTCAGAAAAAATTTTAAAACAGATTAAAAATTTCTTAAAATCATTGGAAACAAAAATGAAAAAAATTAATAACAAATGTTTCATAAACTTCAAAAACACTAATGATTTCCCTCCATTAAAAACAGAAGAAAAAAAAAAAATTATTCAAATGGCTCTTCAAAAATTAAAATCTAATTCAACCAATACAGTCAGCTTTGGAACGGAAGCAGGAGTATTTAATAAATTAGGGATTGAGACTATAGTCTGTGGTCCTGGAAATATTGAACAAGCACATAAACCTAACGAATTTATAGAGGAATCACAAATTATTAAATGTCAAAGTTTCCTTAAAAATATAGTTGATTATCTATACTGATCTATTTTTGGTAAAAAATGTTACTTAGTGATTTAGAGTTTAAAATTCCTGATGATCTGATAGCTACTCGACCTGCTAAGCCTCGTGATGAATCAAAACTCGTTGTTGTAGAAAATGAATTTAAAATAATTAAATTTAAACAAATAACCAAAATAATTCAACCTAATGATGCCATTGTTTTTAACGACACTAAAGTTATTAATAGTTTTTTAAATGGAATTATTAAAAAAAGAAAAGTTTCAGTTAATCTTAATAAAACAATTGATCAAAAAAAAGAGATCTGGAATGTTTTCATCAAATCAAATAAAAAACCAAAGATTAATGATAAAATAATTTTTGATAAAGAACTTTTTGCTTTAATCATAGATGAAACATTTGACGAAAATTATAAAACTTTTTATATTAAGTTTAACTTAAAAACTAATAATCTTAAAAAAAAATTAAACGACTTTGGAAAAATTCCTCTTCCACCTTATATAAATAAAAAAAGGCCAATTGACGAAAATGACCGCCAAGACTACCAAACAATTTTTGCAAAAAAGGATGGGGCAGTTGCATCCCCAACAGCAAGTTTACATTTTACTGATAAATTAATAAAAAATTTAAAAATCAAAAAAGTTAATTTTATCAACATAACACTTCATGTTAATGGAGGAACTTTTCTTCCCATTAAAACTGAAAACATTGAAAATCACAAAATGCATAGTGAATTTGGTGAAATTACAAAAGATTCTGCAAATAGAATTAATAAAGTTAAAAAAAATGGTGGAAGAATAATTGCTGTTGGCACAACAGTCTTAAGAATTTTAGAATCGTCAAAAAACTCAAATGGACAAATTCTTCCTTTCAAGGGGGAAACAAAAATTTTTCTTAAGCCTGGTTCTTTAATTAATACAGTTGATGGAATAATCACAAATTTTCATACACCAAGGTCAAGCTTACTTCTTCTAGTATTTGCGCTTTTAGGGAAAAAAAAAACTTTGAAACTTTATAACTATGCAATAAAAAATAAATTGAGATTCTTCTCATATGGTGATGCGTGTCTTATATGGAATAAATATGAAAAGCTTTAGTTTCAAAGTTGAACATAATGATAATACAGCAAGAGCTGGTCTTATTAAAACAAAACATGGTACAATAAAAACGCCGGTTTTTATGCCTGTTGGGACCTCTGCAACAGTAAAAGCTATTTTTCCAAAAGACTTACTCGACCTTGACATTGAAATTATTTTAGCAAACACTTACCATTTAATGTTAAGACCTGGAGAAACTTTAATAAAAAAAATTGGTGGTTTACATTCTTTTATGAATTGGAAGAAACCAATCCTAACTGATTCAGGTGGGTTTCAAATCTGGTCCCTTTCTAAATTAAGAAAAATTGAAGATGATGGCATTCATTTTACATCTCATCTGGATGGAAATACTTATAAACTAACTCCAGAAAAGTCAATTATAATTCAAGAAAAACTTAATTCAACAATATCAATGGTATTGGATGAATGTACAGAATATCCAGCGTCTTATAAAAGGTCGAAAGATTCAATGAATTTAAGTATAGAATGGGCTAAAAGGTGTAAAAAAAAATTTAAGAAAAGAGATGGGTATGGACTTTTTGGTATTATTCAGGGAGGAATGTACAACGATTTAAGAAAATCTTGTTATGATAAATTAGAGAAAATTGATTTTGATGGTTATGCCCTTGGAGGACTCTCTGTAGGTGAATCACATAAAGAAATGATTAATGTAGTTCAGAGTACCGTAAAAATTATTAATATAGATAAACCAAGATACTTAATGGGGGTTGGTCGACCAGTTGATATATTTGAATCTGTTGAAAGAGGTATTGATATGTTTGATTGTGTAATTCCAACTAGATTTGGTAGGAATGGAAGAGCATTTGTAAAAGATGGTGAAATAAATTTAAGAAATGCTAAATTTGCTAAAGACAAAGACCCCCTTGATCGTACCAGCGATTCTAAAGTATCTAGAGAGTTTTCTAGAGCATATCTGCACCATTTGACAAAAAGCAACGAAATATTATCATCAATGATTCTTAGTTTGCATAATATTGCATTCTATAAAAAAATGATGGTAGAAATTAGAGATTCAATAATAAAAAAAAAATTTAAAGAACTAAAAAAAAAATATTTAAAGCATCATGGGAAGTATAAAAAAAACTAAGTATCTTGGAGTCAAGATGAATACTAAAAAAGACACTAATCCTGACGACTTCTGTTTAGATGGAGTTAAAAATCCTCATTCAGATAAAGATTATGTAATACGATTTTCTTCACCAGAATTTACAAGCATATGTCCAATTACGTCTCAGCCAGATTTTGGTTGTATTATAGTTGATTATGTACCTTCAAAATTAATATTAGAGAGCAAATCATTCAAATTATTTTTATTTTCCTTTAGAAACTATGGTGGCTTTCATGAAGATTGCACCCTAAAAATTGCAAAAAAGATTGAAAAATTTATTAAACCAAAATGGATACGAGTAAGTAGTTTTTGGAACCCTAGAGGAGGTATTCCAATAGATATATTCTATCAATCTGGAAAAAAACCGTCAGATTTGCACGTTGAAGATAATAAAATTAATCCGTATACAGGAAGATAGTTTAATCCCCTGAATAAATACAACCACCAATTCTCGGTCTTATAATCTCTATACTTTCAAGATTAACTATCTTTTTACTTATTCTTTTCCAAAACCATTTTGCTAAATTTTCACTAGTAGGTTTCTCTAAACCTTTAACATCATTAAGTGTTTTATGGTCAACTTTTTTTAATAAAGGATTAACTATCTCATCAATTTCATCATAATTAAGAACCCAATTATTAGTTTCATCTAAATTACCTGAAATCTTAATAATCATTTCATAACTATGTCCGTGAACCTTAGTATATTTATGGTTTGTTTTAAAATTAGTCATAAAATGTGCAGCATCAAAATAATACTTTTTATAAATAATCATAACTAACTAATACCCAGAGGTTTATGAATTTGAAAACTAGGAAACCATGGCTTGTGAGACTTACAATAATTAATTGTTTTTAAAATATTAGTTCTATTCTTTTCTTCATCTTTTGGCTGGAGAAAAAAATATTTAAAATCTAAATTTTTAATTTTTTTTAAATCAAATTTATGTTGAGGATACACAACTTTAAGTTCATCGCCTTTTTTTAGGTTCCATTCAGCATCCTCTTTTGGACTTACAGTCACCCAATCAAATTTTAAATTAGTGTTGATAGTTCCATTGGTTTCTATAGCAACAAAAAAATTTTCTTTTTTTAATCTGTTTACCAGCAAATCATCCACCTGAAGTAGTGGTTCTCCTCCAGTTAAGACTATAAATTTTTTTTCAGAAGTGTAGGTATAATGCCAAATCTTTTTTATAAGAGAAATTAATTTTTCTAAATTATAACTACCTCCATTTTTACCATCAGTCCCCAGAAAGTCAGTATCACAAAAATTACAAATTGATTTGCTTTTATCTTTTTTTCTCCCACTCCATAAATTGCAACCAGTAAATCTTAAAAATAGTGCTTCTTTACCAGAGAAAAAGCCCTCTCCCTGAATTGATTTAAATATTTCTTTAATTCTATACATCATACACCAAAGGATCTTTAACTTTTGCCTCTTCAAAACCTTTTTTTCTTAACAAGCATGAATCACAGAGTCCACAACTTTTTGAATTTTTTGGGTTATAACAACTTGATGTTTTTGAAAAATCAACACTATTTTTTTTTCCTAACAATACAATTTCACATTTACTCAAGTTAATTAATGGGGTCTTAATTTTAAAACTCCTTCCCTCAAGACCTTTTTTTGTGCAGTTATTTATCATTTGCTCAAAAGAAACTATAAATTCCTTTCTACAATCAGGATATCCTGAATAATCTACAGAGTTTACTCCTAAATAAATATCATCAATATCAAGCGACTCTGCATAACCTGCAGCAATCGATAAAAAAACCAGGTTTCTTCCTGCAACGTAAGTTACAGGAATCGTTTTAGGAATTGAAGCAACATCTTTATTTTCCGGAACTTTAATATCATCCGTGAGGGCAGATCCACCATATAAATCTATATTAAAGATTTTATGGGACAGAACATTATTTTTTTTTGCTTGCCATTTAGCAAGATCAAGCTCTTTTGCGTGCCGCTGTTTGTAATTAAAAGAAATTGCGTGAATTTCATATTTTAATTGATTACAAATAGATAATACAACTGAAGAATCTAGTCCTCCACTTAGTAATATAACACATTTTTTTTTTCTTTTTTTCATTTTAAAATATAAGTATTAACATAAAAATTAATGAACAAGTTTAAAAATAAAATTAGAAAAAAAGTTTTTGATATTGGTTTTGATTCAGTAGGTTTTACAAAACCAATTGTAGACTTAAAAACATCAAAAAAATTTAAAGATTTTCTTGATAAAAACCACCACGGCGAAATGAAATGGTTAGAAAGACATTATGAGAAAAAAAAAAATCCAAAAAAAATTTGGGAAGAAGTTAAAACTATTATGGTAGTTGGTTTAAATTATGCACCTCAAGACAACCCACTAAAGATAAATGACTTAAAAGAAAAAGCAAATATAAGCGTATACGCAAAAAATAAAGATTATCATCTTATAATAAAAAATAAATTAAGAGAATTTAAAGATTGGTTTAATAAAGAGTTTAATCTTGATTGCAAAATTTTTGTTGATACAGCTCCAGTAATGGAAAAATATTTTGCAAAAAAAACTGGTGTTGGATGGCAGGGTAAACATACAAATATAGTTTCAAAAAGATTTGGCTCATGGTTATTTTTATCAGAAATTTTTTTATCTATAGATCTTGATTATGATAAACCCTCCAGAGACAATTGCGGTTCTTGCAATGATTGTGTAACAATTTGTCCAACAAATGCTTTATATGAAGGTTCTAAAATAGACGCTAGAAAATGTATTTCTTACCTGACAATAGAATATAAAGGACCTATTCCAATAAGTCTGAGAGAAAAAATAGGTAATAAAGTTTATGGATGCGATGATTGTTTATCTATATGTCCGTGGAATAAGTTCTCAGAACCTACAAAAGATAAAAACTTTTTAGCACTAGAAGAAGAAAAAGATCTTAGATTTTTTCTAAATTTTGATGAAAATATTTTCAAGAAATACTTTTTTCAATCTCCAATTTTAAGAATTGGCTGGATACCCTTCATAAGAAATATTTTAATTGCGTCAGGGAATAGTAGAATTCAAAGCCTTAGTTGTATTATTGAAAAATACTTAACGCATAAAGAACCTTTAGTAAGGGGAACTGCCGTTTGGTCAATTAATAAGTTATATAATTTTAAAAAAACTGAACTTTTTCATAAACTTAAAACAATGGAAAAAAATGAATACGTAAAATTTGAATTAAATTGCCTTGATTAATTTTTCAAGACTTAATTGCATATTTTCCATTATTCCTTCATCAGATGAAGAGTGACCAGCTGTATTAACAATTGTTAGTTTTGAACCTTCCCACTTTTGACTTAAATTATAGGCATTAACTGGAGGACAAATTAAATCGTATCTCCCTTGAATTATATAACCAGGAATATTGTTAAGTTTAGATGCATTATTTAAAATCTCATTATCATCCATAAAAAAATTATTCTTTATATAATGAAGTTCCATAAAGGGTGAATTAGGAAGACCAGCTCTCTCTTCAATTTTTTCTTTTGTCTCAAACATTGTACTATCTGGATTGATTTGTGAAAGAATTCTTTCATAATCGTGCCAAACCCAAGAATGTATTTTTGAGTTTTTCTCACATATTTCCTCGTAATATTTTGAAATTAAATCCTGAGAATTATCTACAATGTTTGAAAAACTTTCAAAAAGTTTAGGTGCAAAAATTTTAGGTCCATTAATAAATGCCCAATCAATTTCTTTCATAGTTCCCAAAAAAACTGATCTTAAAAGAATTGCTGATATATTTTTTGGATATTTAAGAGCATATTTTAAAGCCAATGTTGCACCCCAGGACCCCCCTATTATAAAAATTTTTTTTACTTTTAAAAAATTTCTTATTTTTTCAATATCCTCAACTAAGTTTTCTGTATTATTTCCACTAACTGACCTGTAAGGTGTACTTTTACCACAACCTCTTTGATCAAAAATAACAGATTTGAATATTTCAGGATTAAATAAGGAATGATGTTCACTCCTACAGTGACCTCCTGGACCTCCGTGAACAAAAAAAACAGGTATACCATCTTTTTTTCCACTGACTTCAAAATATATTTTATTGTCTTTGTCTACATCTAATGAATACATCTCCGGTAAAGACATATGTTTAAAGAGTTTACTTTTCATCTTAAGGTACTATTAATTAAATATGGAAAAATTTGAAAATCTCAATGAACTAATAATAGCATTACTTCTATGGATAACAAGTAATACAGATTATATAAACCCAAAAAAATTGCCTGAGGTTAAGTTTCTGGAACAAAATGAGCTTTCTCAACTTGCTTGTAAAAATGATTGTGAAATTCTAGCTTATACTCCTGTAGAACCAAAATACACAATTTTTTTATCAAAAAAATTAAATCCCCTTAAAGATGTTTGTCATAGAGGAATTCTATTACATGAAATTATTCATGTTCTTCAAGATGACCAAAGTTTTTTTGTAGACTATGATGAAAGAACAAAAAAACATCTAAGAGAGATGAATGCGTTGGTGAATCATAATATATACTTAAGTCAATACGGTAAAAAAATTCTATATAGTAACGGTTTTGCCGCCAAATTTAAAACCGAGTCAAAAAATAATTTATACTGCTAATTTTTTATATTAGCGACTAATTCATCATAACCTATATAACCAAAAAATAATTTATTATTAACTATGAAAGCTGGTGTACCTCTTAAAGATAATTTTTCGGCAAGCTCACGATCATTAAATAATTGGTCTTTTACATACTCACTGTTCAAGTTATTTTTAAATTTTTCCTGATCATAGCCAAGGTCATCAAGAATGTTTTTCAACTGATCTTTATTTATGGCCCCCTTCTTACTCATAATAAGATTGTGAAATTTATTAAACATTTGATTGTTGTCTTTAGCGATTAGTAATGCAATTTCAGCTAATTTTTTTGAATTTTGTGAAAGAATTGGAAAATTTTTGTATATAATTTTTACATTTTTGTTGTTTCGTTTGATTTTTAATATATCTCGATGAGCTTTCTTGCAGTATGAGCAATTATAATCAAAAAATTCAATTATTACATCTTTACCTTTCGGGTTACCACTATACATGCCATTACTTATATTAAGGATTTGTTTTTTATTTTCAGTAATAATTTGATTATTAAGTTTTGCTTTTTTAGCAATTTGTTTTTTTTCAAAATTTTCTAAAGATTGTAAAATTATTTCAGGGTTATTGAGTAGAAAATCCTTAATTTTTTCATCAATATTTTCTGAAAAAACATTTAAACTAGAAAAAAAAACTATAATAAAAATCAAATATCTCATCATACAATTTATTAAATTACAAAAAAAATGGTGCGAGCGGTGGGACTTGAACCCACAAGG
Source organism: Rickettsiales bacterium (assembly GCA_002690875.1). Next base: position 42 of record NZGH01000053.1, on the reverse strand, counting down.
GTGTTACCACCCGCAGGATTTTAAGTCCTGTCTGTTTACCAA
>NZGH01000052.1 GCA_002690875.1 Rickettsiales bacterium | reverse complement strand
TTTTAAATATTTTTATATTTTTGAAAAATTTAATTATTTACTCATTTTCTTATCTTGGATTCTATTGTCGATTCTTGTTTGGGAATCTAATCAAGCCGAATTAATAATTATTACTAATATAGCCATTTGTTCCCTGATACTAATTATCTCTTCAATAAGTCACGGTTCTACCGAAGCTAAAAAACTATTTGTCTTAGTTTTTTCAGTTATTACAGCTTTTTTTTCTTTGTCAAATGACGAAAACTTACTTAGATTAATTGGATCAATAACCATATCAATATGTATAATTTCTTCAATAATTAGATTAATACGTTCGAATCAAAAGAAGAGAAGAGAAAACTCAGAGAAAAGATTAAGTACTTTACTCAAAAATCTGAGTAATAACAAAAAAGTAATGGATCAAAAAAGTTTAAAACAGTCAAAATTTTTAGTTTCGGTAAGTCATGATCTTAAACAACCAATGCATGCAATAAATCTCTACCTGGGTTCAATTGAAAGGATTTTATTGAAAATTAAGATGAGTGAAAATGAAGCAAAAAATTCTTCAAAAAGCCTTCAAAAACTTAAGCAAAGTGTAAGCTACATGAATAATATCTTAGACAGTGTATTGGAAGCAAGTAGATTAGAACAAGGCTTCACAAAAATAATCTTATCTCAAGTAAAAGTAAATGAATTTTTTAGTAAAGTAGCAAATCAACATTTAAAATCAACAAGAGAAGTAAACCTAAGTCTGGAATTCATTACAACTTTAGATGACAACATGACGATAAAATCTGATGTTCGATTATTAGAGAGAATTTTTAGAAATTTAATTAGTAATGCAATTAGATATACAAAAAAAGGAGGTATCAGGGTAAGACTTGCTGAAGAAAAAGAACTTATTAAACTAAGTATCATTGATACTGGACCAGGAATTCACCCCAAAATGAAAACATTTATTTTTAATGAATTTACGCAGGTCGATCAAGACATCAGTGATTTTGGTAACAATAAGGGAATTGGTCTTGGATTATCTATTGTAAAAAAATTAGCTGGAAGGATTGGGGCATTTATCACACTTAAAAGTAGACTGGGCATTGGGTCGATTTTCACTTTACATATTCCAAAAACCAAAAACCAATCAATAATCAAAAAAACTGATGATTTAGAGTCAAAAATGTTAAAAGAAGTATTACCGCATTTAATCACGATTGAAGCCAAAGAGACAATCGTATTACTAGTAGATCAAGATGAAGATTCAAAAAATGCATTTGAATTTTTGGCTCCAAATCTAGGTATAAAGTTAATCTCAGGATTATCGTCAAATCAAATCATTTCAAAGACTACAAACCTAAAGAAAATACCCAAGTTATTGATAATTGATAGTCAAAATACCATTGAAGATCCTTTAACAAGTATTAGAAAAATACAAGAAGAATTTAACCAAGAACTTCCGGTAATTATTGTAACAACTGACGCTGAAAATGAATCTATGCTTACAAAGTCAAATCAGGCTGTTACATTACTACAAAAACCATTTTCCTCTTACGAATTTCAAGATTCAGTTAATAAAATATTGGCAAAGTCATTAGAAATAAAAACGAAAAAAGTACCATGATGAGAATTATAGATTGTTAGATGTTATCCCCAATCTTTGAGCAACTAGCACTGCTTGTGTTCGATTGATCACGTGCAACTCTCTAAATATACCACCAACATGGGATTTAGCTGTAATTTCAGTGATTCCTAATGCAGAGGAAATTTCACGATTGGTTTTTCCCTGACAAATCATTGATAAAACTTGCATTTGTCTATCAGTTAATTGGATTTTTTTAATTTCTTGAGTATTGCTTAAACCTCTTGATGACAACCAAGCCCCAGGCTTTATTTTTTCTTCAATTAAGTTGTCAATAAGCTCTAAAGTGTCGTCAATGCTAGCTCCTTTACTAACAAATGCCAAAACTCCTGCTCCAATGCAAGCTCCTACCTGAAGTTCATCATCATTACCTGAAACCGTAATCAATTTTATTACAGAACCAAGTGCTAATATTAACCTTATAGCTGCTAGACCACTGATTCCTGGCAAACCCAGATCCATCAAAACCCACCATGATGACTCTTTACCTTGTCTGGCAAAGGGTGTCAAAAATTCAAGAGCATTTTCGGAGGAATCAATTTTTTTTACAATTGCACCCTCAAATTTACTTTCAAGAGCGTCTCCCATTGATTCCCTAATCATAGGATGATCGTCGACAATTAAAAACTTTAAAGGTGTAGACATGCAATAAATTTCTAACTCATGGTTATATGGAAACAATATTGATTAATATACAGGCAAATCCAATTCCTAAAATTACAAAAGGAGTTAAAAGTGAAGGAGCGGTCGAAAAAATCCCAAAGAGTACTCCAGTTTTATTGGCTTCATGATCATTTATCTTTTCTTTAATTAATGAAAGCTCTATGTTTTTTAGTATATCAAGATCAAGTATAGGATTATTTCCGAAGAGCTTATAATTTTCGTTGGAGGCGTTACCTTTTTCATTAATTATTTTCTTTTGAGAAAGAAAATGACTACTAGAACTCTCAGTTAAATTATTAGTTTTCTGTAGAAAGTAGTTCTGTGAAAATCCAAAACTCGTGGCCAATCTTTTAGTGCAATCAACAGCATGGTTTGAATCAACAAAGCAATTATTGTTCATCCCCTGTTCGAGAGACTCAATTTGTATCATTGATAATCCACTTAACGCAGCAAGATCTTCGATCTGCAAATAATGATCATGTCTGGTTTGTAGTATTTTTTTAGATAAAATTTCTTTTGATAGACTTTGATCTTTCATTATTTTATGTTGTCTTTAAATTTGGGTTAATAATTTGAGATTCTATTTTTTNATAACGGAGTTTTGATTAAAAATTTGAGCAGTAAATAAGTAAAAATATCTAAAATCTGGAGCGTATAACTTTTCTAATTCTATTTTAAGGGAACAACCTGAACGAATATTCAACCACGCAACAGATTTTGAAGAACTTGCAATTGAATTCTCCAAGTATCCAATTTCTCTTTCGTCACTGGATAGAAGCTTTAGTTTATCCCAAATTAACCCAGAGTGAAAAAATTTATCTATTGGATTAATCAGCTCTGACCAACCTGATGACATTCTGTATATTGCGTAGTTATGATCCAAAAGGCCATAGACTTTTTCTGAGTTTTCACCACCTTTTAGTATAACGCCCTGACAAAATTCTTGAAAATCAAAATCCATATTTTTTAAGCAAAGCATAATATTGCCAGAGGAATTATTATCAAAATTGATTTTCTCTATTTTAAACATACGAATCGTTTGATCAAGAAGCTTTATACTTGCTATGTTGTATCTGCTTGATGACGGCTCAATGGTTAAAAAAACATTCTTAATATTTTTCCCATTTAACTCACCAGAGTTAAGTAATTTAATGCTCTCCTCATTTGCAAATTCAACATTACCTAGGGCTCCAAGAATTAAAACGGGTTGGGGAAATTTATAAAAAGAAGCTCTTGCTAAATACATTTGATGAATTCTTTTGTTTGCATTCTTTATTAAAAAATCAGATGTGATTTGTTGTTGTTCCTGGTCTAAAAAATCAAAAAAACGGAAGCAAATAAAAATAAAGATTGATTTTAGAATAAGCCAAAGATTTATAAAGTTATCTGAGATCGCAACAGGTATATTTTCATAGGTTTGGTAATTGATAATTAAAAAGAAAATTGATAACCAAAAAAATGCACTTAAACCAGAACATATTGCAATTGGAGTAAAAAAATATTTGCAGAATTTTAGTTTGGAAAGAGAGCAAAAAGAGTCGTAACATATACTAAGAAGCAAAATAATCATGCTAAAAGAAATTACAAGGTGACGAAAAGTGACAGAGTCAATAACCGAAAAAAAGAAAAGCGATCCTGTTAAAAATATTAAAGATCCAAAACTTATTGCTATGTGTTTTTTTAAAATTCTTTCTGATCGACTTGCAATCAATCCACCCAAAAGTAATAAAAAAAACAGATCACCAATAAAGAGTACATCACGAAGACTTGAGTCTAATTTATACTCCAAGATAGAGTTAAATAAATAAAGCAAGCCAGGATTGATTAGTGAGAGAGTGATTATCAGAATTAAATAAAAGTGAAGAAAATCAAATTTTTTTTTATGAAAACTTACAAAAATAGTACCTGACATCAATAATGATAAAGTTATAAAAAAAGGGAAATTTGGTGTTTGAGAAAGCATATCAAAAGTTACTTCTTGTAATGTTATTAATTTCTTCAGTTTTTTTTAAAGATTTAAGGGGTCGGATTAAGTGCTTCCCACTTATTTTTTTTTTAGATATATAGTTTTTAGCCTCTTGATAACTTTCAAACGGTACAGAAATAGCAGCAAAAAAATTTGTGTTGTCTATTTTTTTGAGTTTTATAATTTCAGTATCTTTAATTTTCTTATCCTCCACCCAGTTTATAACTTTAATTTTTTTTTCGTGCGCATAGTACTGTATAACAAAGTCATCGATATTATGAAAAGAGGGAGTCTCAAGATCTTTAGATATGATTTGTTTGGGATAAGTTAATTTTTGTTCGTCATCATATGAGTAATATATTGGAGTTTTATTTAACTGTACAAAAGATATTTTAAGACTTAAATCTTTCAAATCAATATATTGATTTATTGTTTCCTTTGCTCTTTCTAAACTATCAATGCTAAAAAAAAGGGGAATATAAGTTAAAATTAACAAAGCTAGAATATAAATAGGTAGACGAGATGGTTTCTTTCTATTTGGTGATTTTTTAAATGCTCTTTGCTCAATTCGATCGTTAATCAGCATGTCAGGATGTATTTTTTTTTGTTCATTAACAACGAAATCATTTGGTTCCCATTGAATAGAATTTCTATAAAAGTTTTTTAATTTACTTTGTTCTGATGCTATTTTTGCTTTATTAGAAGTGAAAATTGCAATGGTACCTTTTCTCTCTTGATTGTATTTATTTAGGTTTGCAATCAAGTCAATTTCACGCTCATCCAAAATAGATAAATCTTTTATAAGTAGGACACGACATACAGGTTTTTTTTTATTTTGTTGATTATCTGTAAGTTTAGAAAACGCTAGCTCAAATGGGCCAAGTAATAAATCAGCAATAAAAGAATCAAGTTTTTCATACTGATAAATTAGTAAATTTTTATTACTTTCTTTTATCAATTCGTCAAAAAGACAATTATAAATATAGTTAAGTAACTTTTGACTGTTTGAGTGAACTAACACATTAGAATCTTGAGTTGTTAATGATTGATGTATACTTTCGTAATTATCTATATCTTGTTTAGACAGCAACTTAAGTTTCAAGCTATTTTTGGGAGCTAGCACAGTTTTAATTAAGCACTTTGAAAAATAGCTAAATCATTTATTAACGAGTGCTGAAGTCAAAATTTTCATCAATCCTGAAACTTTACCTGGTGATGGAGATTTATTTGAAATAGAGACTTTTTTATCACTCATTAAATTTCTTTTAGTTCTATTACCGAAGTTAACAGAATTAGCATTGTTAACTGGTTGTATATCCGAGGATTTTTGGGACATAAATCTACTTAATTTAGTATTGTGTCTATCGATAACTCTTCTATTAGCAAAACTCAATTTTATTTCTTGAGCAGTTTTCTTATGAATCTCTCCAGCTTGTTTAATAGACTCAGCACATTTTTTAAATGCAGTTGCGGATAGATTTGAATTATCGTATATGAAACTTTCTTTGAAATATTTACGTATTTCAATATCATCTAGAATTGGTGGTAATAACATGAAAGATATTGGAAAATTTTCACTAGAGAAAGGATCATCGTTGAGTTGTTCATCAAGAACTCTTGAAGGGCACAATAGAAGAGAAGGTGGTATGCCATCCCTTGCCTCGAAAACCCATTTAATGTTTTCCAAAAATTTTATTGTTGCATTCAATTCAATACTTGAAACACTGGTTGGCACGACCACAAGATCAAATTCATGCATAAACTCGGAATCCATGGCTGCAGTCCATGTAAGATCACATATCACAACCTTAGATGAGGGTAAATACTTTCTAATTTTATTTCTAGCATCAATTAGCCATCTTCTTTCGCTGAAAGTATTTGTAACAAAATGTTCGTATTTCGCACCGCAATCCCGTGCGTTTTTCAACCATGAACTTGATGAACCATGAGGATCCAAATCAACTAAAACCGTTGATTGAGTATCTATTTCACTAAACCATGCAGCGAGATTTGCGGAAAGGGTGCTTTTACCTACCCCACCTTTTTGACTAACTATAAGTATTCGCAAATTATTCATATTACAAATTTATAAACTATTAAATAATACTAAAGTATAGTTATAATACTTCATCGACATCACTACTGCAACTATTTCGCAACATAGTAGTAGAATCGACACAAAATTATGTAACTATATTTGTTTATTTATGTGGTTTATATAATTTCAAATCGTGGTAAAAGAGACGATTAAACTCATGAATTCAACTTTTATTTCATCAAATTCATGAGTTTAAAAAAAAATTAAAACAAATTAATCTCAACCTACTCTAAATAAAAAAGAATAAATGTAAAAAAAATGCACTTACTTCCGTTTGTTAACAGAATCTTTAAATGCTTTTCCAGCAGTAAATTTAACTGTTCTAGAAGCGGCAATTTTAATTGCTTCACCTGTCCTTGGATTTCTTCCAGCTCTTGCTGCACGCTTACCTGAGCCAAAAGTTCCAAATCCAACTAGTTGTACTGTGTCCCCTTTGGAAACTGCTTTAATGATGCTTGATATGGTTGTACCCAATACTTCGTCAATCTTGGTTTTGGGAAGGCCAGTAGAACCGGCAATCACGTCAATAAGGTCGGCTTTATTCATGTTTCCTCTGTTTCATTAACTGTTATCGTTGTATTGAAATTTTATCAATTTATTGAGTACTATTGAAAAAAAATTTTCCATATTAGCTAAATATTTATTACTTATGAACGACTTTATTGGTTTTAAAAGTAAGAGTTTTGTGTTAGGAAGAGGCCGGATTACAAGCAGCCAAAAGACAGCTATTGAGAAATATAAAAAAAAATGGGTTTTAGAAATTATCGATGGCCATATTGCACCTGATTTAATTTTCGGTCGAAAAGCCCCATTAATGCTTGAAATAGGATTTGGTATGGGAGATTTTCTAATCAACTACGCTATTCAAAATCCAAGCTGGAATGTAATTGGAATTGAAGTTTATAGAGCTGGAATTGGAAAAGTTTTAAGAACTATTAAAAAGAATGAAGTAAATAATTTAAGATTAATAGAGGGTGATGCAGTTGAAATTTGTCAAAAAATGTTTGGTGAAAAAACTTTTCAAACTATCAACCTTTTTTTTCCAGACCCTTGGCCTAAAAAGAAACACCATAAAAGGAGGATAGTGGATACAGAATTTATAAAAAACGTTGCGAAGATTTTAGACTCTTCAGGAGTCTTTTTTTGTTCAACAGATAATGAAAATTATGCAAATTTTATTAAGAATAAATTAAATGAAAGTAAAATTTTTACTATTCAAAAACAAATTCTTCTAAAAAAAAATAACAAACGATTTATTTCTAAATTTGAACAAAGAGCAATTGATTCAAATAGTAAAATTTTTAATTTTGCTTTTGAAAAAATTTAGGTTAACTTAATAAAAGTAGAATCAATATTCCAACAAATATTCTGTAGTAGCCAAAAATTCTCAAACTTCTTGTTTGCACAAATCCAATCAACCACTTAATTACAAATGATGCACTGATAAAAGCACTAATAAGATCGGAAGAGC
>NZGH01000051.1 GCA_002690875.1 Rickettsiales bacterium | reverse complement strand
ATAAAAAATACTTTTTTGATCTGTAGTTTTTTTTCCGTGATAGACATTATCAATAGAAAAATAATCTTTGTCTTTAACATATTCAGGAAGAATGCTGTTTTTAATACTATTTAAATCCCAAACATTTTTTAAAACTATTTGAGTAAACCTAAAATTATTATCTCTTGGATGTTTCTTTAAATCTTCAATAAAATGATCAACATCAAGATTTTTGAAAATATAATCTATAAATTTCATTTAAATTAATTATTCATTGAAAAATATTTTTCTAATCTATTTTTATAAAGTGCATATATCCTTTTATCAATTTCATCATAATACTTCTGAGTTTTAGGATCAACTTTATCAACATCAACTAGCTGGACATGAATTTCAAGAGTTCTCTCAGTAAGAAAACCATCTCGTCCGTACCATTGATTTTGTGCACACCATTTATCAGCCATTGGACATTTTATATTATCAATAAGATCATCAAACCATTTACTTTTATCCATTAATGAACCTTCTTTTTAAAATTGATTTCAGAATGATTAAAAACCTTAGCATACGATAGTCTCATTAAATTCAATACATGAACAAAATCCTGAACTTTATTCTTTTTTGAATTTAACCAAGGAATATCTGATTCATCAATGCCCAAATCATGCGTGATAAATTTATCAATTATATTCAAGATTCTATTCCTATCTTCAGGGCTTAGCCTAGAAAACATAATATTTATTACATTTGAGGCATCTTCTGTTGTAACTGCATCTTTGGTTTGTTTTTGTTCTTTCGTGCTCATAAGTTTCTCCTTTATTAAAGTTAAAACTTGTACGAAATGATTTAGTAATAGGTAGGTTTGTTTTCCTAGTATTATTAAACATGACATTACAAGGTTATGTTTAATTAAACTGCAATAACAATAGTTCGTTTAACTAATTAAATAAGAATAACATGCCTTTTTTTTTATTCAATAATTAATTATATTAAATTTATGGTACCAAAACTCATTTTAAATAAAATTTCTTCAGATGAAATTTTTCTCAAATTTGATTGTGGAGATTTATTAAAAAGGCGCAAAGTATCCAAGTGGGAAGATATACGTAATTGTATCAAATATATTGATGAATTTTTGCCCGAACTAGAAGAGACATCAAGCATGACTATAAAGAGAATGATGATAACTTTGCAATATACCTTGCCCAATCAAAAACAAATTCAAAAAGATAAAAAAAAATATAAGGTAAAAGACGAGAACATTCATTATATTGATATCATTAAATTTATAGATAATACGCTTTATTTAGACCAACATTTGCTAATGTTTTATGAGAGGCAAATATTAGCACTATCAAATATATGCAGAAATTTAAAAAAGTTGCATTTTATAGAATGCTACCCATGTGAAGGTTTTTTAGATCAATTTAAAGATGAGGAAAAAGAAAAATTTATCAGGAGTGTATTGGGACAAAAAGAATGGTTTAATGGTGGAATGGAAATTGAAATCAAATATAGATATGATGGTAAATATAAAAACGATCTTGATTCATTGCTATATTTAAGAAAACATATTGATAAGAAAATAAAGTTTAAATTTTTTTCTAATAAAGAAGATAGAAAAATACTAAAAAAACATAAATTAATTTAACAATTTTCTTGCCACACACCTGTCACATAGTTTTTTATTTATTTATTTTAAACTTTAATAATTTACAAAAATTATTTACTAATCTCATTTCATTAATTTTTGAGCAAGAAGCATTTAATAAACTTGGATTAAATAAGATAACAGTGGAGCATTGGGCTCTTGAAACCGCAACGTTTAATCTGTTTCTACTGAAAAAAAATTCTTTATGCCTTGGTAAATTCTCTGGGTCTGAGGATGTCATAGAAATAAATACAACTTTTGCTTCTTGTCCTTGAAATTTATCAATAGTTCCAACCTTTGATCCCTTTGGTAAATTCCTACTAAGATTGTTAACTTGCATATTAAATGGTGCAACTATTAGAATATCTTCTAAATTTATTTTTCTTTCTTTTGTTGTTCCACTATCTTTACAACTTTTTCCAATTGCAGCTTTCATCATTGAATTAATCTCTTTAACTTCCTCATCTGACTTTTGCGAACAGTTAAGATGATTCATTGAAACAAAAGATATACCTTCATCTTTAATAGATTTAGATTGAAGCTTTACATGTCTTTCTTTTGTAATCTCATGTGGCTTTAATCTTGAGTCATAAAAACTGTCAGAGATATAATCGCAAATTTTATAATTTAATCTTCTAGTTTTATCTAAGAATATACCTTTGTTTGTAGGTATTGTGTCATAATCGGATAATAAATATTCAAGAGAACTCTTACCAGTATCACCAGCATGTGTTCCTTTGATTGGTTGAGATAATTGCATTTGATCACCAATCAAAATAATATTTTTTGTACTCGTACTCATTGCTAAGGTGTTGGCTAATGAGACTTGCCCAGCTTCATCTACAAATAAATAATCAATTTTTTGATTAAGTCTTGCATCAGAAAATAACCAAGCTGTTCCAGCAAATAATTGATTTGTATAATCATAATCTTTTTTTACTGAGCCTAGATCATCTATAATTTTACCATTAAGTTTGTCGTCTGGCTTTGAACTTTTTTTGAAACCCTTGAATGTAAACTTTTCTTCGATTGCCAACTCCTCAATCTGGCTTAAGAGATTATTAATAGCTTTGTGGGAATTGCTCGTCACGCCTACTCTTTTTTTATTTTTAATTAAATCTAAAATAATTTTAGCTGATGTATAAGTCTTACCAGCTCCTGGTGGACCTTGAATCAAAAGATAAGATGAATTCAAATCTTTAACTGCTCGTATAACTTCAGAGACTATATTTTTATTATTATCAATTATCGGATCACCTTTTTTTATATTTAAAATATCAGGAAAGGTATTTTCTAAAATATCTATTCCACATTTAAAATGTAAAGGGTTGTCTCCACAATAACTCTTCATAAATTTAGTTAAAGCACCTTGGATAACGTCTGTTTTAGGTGAAGGTGCGGGTCCAAAAGTAAAAATTTCTGGAGGCTCTTCTTTGCCTGGCTTGGATATTATTTCTATTAAATTATCATCATCATCATTTTCAGTAATTTTTCCTATTTTTCCAAAATTTTTTGAAAGAAATATTTCTGAAGCATAAGACCCTTCCTTTACTTTGTAGTTTTGTGTTTCAAAATTGTAGATATATTTTATTTCACCAGTTTTTTTGTCTTCAGTTTTTTTTTACAAAATTACAATTTGCCAAACATTCTGCATCATCTAATAGCTCTTCATGAGTTTTTTCTAATCGACCATAATATGCCCAAGAATCTGGTTTGGCTTCTCTTCTATGAAAACCTACAAGATCAATTAAATTATTTGTAACAATATTATTCTTATCTCTTTTAGATAAAGCCTTAATGAGTTGAATTTCTTCTTTTTCAATTTCTTCAACAGATCTTCCTTTCTTTTTACCAGGTTTTTTTAATGCTTCTAATTCTTTATCTGATAAAGGAACTTTTGAGTTTTCAAACCAGGGAATGTGTTTTGGTTTATTTTCTAATAAAAAATTTCTTAGATCGTGAGTAGAAATACAATCTTCTTCATTATAATCTATTATATCTTGCTTGATCTTTTTATCTTTTGTTGATGCCCAGTTATCAAATAAACTTACGCTTTCTGTTGCCGTTTTAATATTAGCTTCTCTATCTTTTCGATAAAATTTTTCTAAATCTTTTAAAGAAATACCTTTTTCGCTAGTTTGCAATGTATGTTGAACTACTCTATACAAATCTACAAATTTTTGAGTCCTTAATAAGTTATCTATAAAATTATTTCCTTCTGGAAAAATAGATGAATATTCACTTGCTAAATTTTTCAATGCCGTAGTCTCATAATTGTTATAATGATAAATGAAAGCATCTGGAAACTTTGTTAATCTTTCTTTCAAAAATAAAATGAACTCTTTAAAAATTTTGAATTCACCATCTCTATCAGGTTTATCTAAAAAGAAAGATTTAAATTTGAAACTTTTATTTTCTTTAAAATATAATCCATGCAGATATTCTAAATTTCTTGAACTTAAATCTGGAAATCCTTCTATATCAAAAAATAAATCTCCATCGTTTGGTCTGGGAATTTTATAAAAACCTTTACCTTCTTGCTGTTCGATAAAAACACATTTGCTCTTACTAGTTAGTCTTTTTTCTTCTTGTAACTTTGCCTGGTTACAAAGTCTTATTTTGGTTGCAGGATTTATTTTAGCTTTAATTTTATTTGGATCACTTCCTGCAAGCTTATCTACGGTATCAATCCCCTCTAATTTAAACTTTACAATTTGAGACTTAATAATATTAGCTACTTGATTAACATAATTATCACTATCCCAAATACCTTGGCATACATCTTTCCAATTACATATATCGCAATGTTTGCATTTCTCTGGATAAAGATTTTTCTTTTTTGCAGATTTTAAAAACTCATCAAATTGAAGTTTTGTGTAAGAAAAATATTCATAAAATTCATTAACTTTGAATTCATTAACTTTATCAGTTCCATCTATCAGAAACATTTTATTAGGCAGTGATCCAGTAAGTTTACTAACTAGATGAGAGTATCCTGTTATTTGCAGAACATGACTTGGTTTTAGATTTCTAGTGATTTTGGTGTCATAAACATCATAATTATATTCACCTATTTTTGATTTCTCTTTTGTTTTAATTAAAAAATCTGTCTCACCTCTAAAATTTTTATCAATAAAAAACGCCTTATAAATTAAATCATAACCATCTTTGATAGCTTGAATAGTTTTTTCATACCTTATTTGGTCATCAAGTTTAGGGTCAATTGTTATATTTTTTTTATATTTTTTTTGAAATAATTTTAAATGTTTAGCTTCATGCTCATCACCAAAGCGTCTCAACAGTTTAATATCTTCTGAAGGTTTTTTTTTTATCAAACCTTGTTCATCCTCGATTAAATCATTGAAGATATGATATTTGCAATTAACAAAATTATTTAAATCTGAGGGAGAATACTTAATGTCATTTTTATTGACTTTCATGTTTTAAAAATAATAATACCATTGATTTTATAAAGCTCATAAATAAAATTTCATTAAAAAAATAAAGAATCCTAATAATCTTCACCTATGAATTATGGTGAAAAGCAAGAACTACTATTCAAAATTTATTGTACCTATTTAAGAGATACTAAAAACAAAAGCTCAGTTCTAAAAGAAATTGAACATGTTGGCTTTGATGAAGAGTATTTAAGTCATAATTTTTCAAATTTAAAATTTAATGATTTAGAAAATGATGATAAATTAATTAAAAAAATTTCTAGTGAAATTAATATTGTCAAATCTAAATCAACAGATAAAGCAGATATCAAAATTAATAATGTATCATATTCTTTAAAGTGCACAGGTCATGCAATGCCAGCAATTATAAATCATACACCTAGAAATGGATGGTTAAAAATAGCTGAAAGAGAAGGTTTAGATATTATTAAATTAGATAACATAATTAATGAGTATTGGAATTTAAGAGAAGCTAAAGAAATTTCAGAGGACTGTAGTAATTCAAACTCAAAATCACCTTTCAAAGATAACATTGAGATTATAAAACCTTTTTTAAATTACTTTTTATTTAAAGGAACGGGCAAAGGTAAATCAGATAATCCAGCGGATAGAATATTATCTTTTGAAAGTTATAGTAATTTAAAGTCATGGAAAATATATGGCGATGAATATTTAGATAAACACTGGGATAAACTGGTATTTTCAGTAAGATCAAAAGGAATGCCTGAAAACTACAAGCAACATAAAGATAAAAATATTATTGAGCCTTGGACAAGAAATTTCAAAGGAAAGAAAGGTGGAAAGAAACTTAGAGGTTCCTTGCACGTAAGAGTGGCTTAATTATTTCTTGTAACTTTTATAATGATCAACGAAAGTTTTACCCACTTCTCTTGCAACATCTACAGCAACTGAATTTCCTAACTGCTTTAAAGACTGTGTTCTTGAACCAGGTAATTTAAAACCTTTTGGGAAACCCATCATTTGTAATCCTTGTTCTGGGGTAATTCGAACTTCTTTTTTATTTATAATATAAGAGTCCCAGTTTCTTCTATCCTTAACTCCAGATCCTGCCCCACCAACTCTTAATGTAAATCCAATAACTCTTTCTGTTTTTCCATCAAAGTCAGTTGAACATTTCCCGTTCATAATATCTGACATAGTTTTTTTAAGCTTTTTCTTATTAGGAAATTGTATTGGTAATTCATGAAATTGTTTATCTAAACGTTTCTTGTCAAAACCAACCATAAATATTCTGGGTCTATGAGTTGGCAAACCATAATCACTTGCTCTTAATACCTTGTAATCAAATGTATAATCTAGATCTCTTATCTTTTTTGATATTGTCTTAAGCGTTCTACCGCTATCATGGTTTCTTAAATGCTGAACATTTTCTAATATATAGCCAAGAGGTCGCTTGGTTTTAATAATATCCTCAATTGCAAAAAATAAATTTCCACTTTTATTATCCTTAAATCCTTTCTTTTGACCCACTTGAGAGAAGGGCTGACATGGAAAACCAGCGCAAAGGATGTCAAAATCTGGCATTTTGTTAAAATCAACTGACCAAATATCCTCAGGAAATAAACTATCCTTTTTCAAAAAACTTTCATTAAAATTTGCAAGGTAGGTTTGACGAGCAAAATTGTCAATTTCACATGCAAGTACACACTTCATACCTATAGATTTCAAGGCTATATGAAATCCACCTATACCTGCAAACAAATCTATAAACTTCATATATAAATATAAAAATACTGTCTAAAGTAGTTAACAAAACTACCATATAACCATATTAACATATTACCATTATATATATTTATACCTATAGATACCTAAAGATATTATCTGGTAATTGAGTCACTCTGACTCACCTGTGTTTAAAAATTAGGGTTTATTATTACCTCAGTCAAATGAAAAACATTACTTTTAAACCATATTCAAATTGTCATCCAGGTGAATACTGGTCAATATTCTTTAATTCTGAAGTTGTTAAATATCCACGTGGAGAGAGGGAAATTTTGTTTTTTTTAATACTAAACGATGAGTATAAACCATTATTAAATAACTACGGAGACGCTTGTTACTCAGTAATAGTATGCAATAAAAGCAAAGGAATAAGTCCAAAAAGCAAAATTACTAAAATTAAAAAGTCTATGCTATCCAAGGAAGAATATGATCCTATTAATTGTCTAATAGAATTACCCGAATTATCTTGCTTTTATAAAAGAAAATTTAGAGTTCTCGTTGAAAAAAAAAGTGATCTATCATTCATTACAAAAATAAAAAGATCAAGAGATGATGAGTGGGAGAATATTGAGGGAGAGTTTGATGGATATAAAAAATCAGATTTAAAATTTAATGAAGATTATATAATTAAGTCCTTTAAAAAAGTTGAAAAAAATATTTTCTATAAAGAAAGAATAAATAGACTGAATTGTATATTAAGAATCTTTAATGATTATAAGGATAATCAAGGAATTCTAATTAGTGATGATATTGCAGCAAAAAAATTTGCATCAGGTAGAAAAAGTGGATTTTATAGTCGCTATATAATGTTAAAGAAACTTTTTGAAGAACCGAGTTTGGAAAATATAAAATTATTTTTTTAGTATAAAGGTGATTAACACAGCATTAAAATACTGGACTTTGAAAATTTGTATTAAATCTTACAATGTTAACCATGGTGGTTAACAGTATAATTTAATTCCTCAAAAACTCATATATATATTTATATGCCACTACCCCTATGGCTACTGCCCACCAAATAATTGCCAGCTTACTGAATGATTTTCCAGAGTTTACTTGCGTTTTCTTTGTTTATACAATCTAAAACTCTGTTTTACCCTCAAATATTTTAGTTTGGGGACTGGTCAATATTATAAATATATATTAATCTTCTAATATCATGCCAAATGTACCNAGCCATGTTTATATAAATGAAGTTAAAGAACAGCATATAGAAAAAGTAAAAATTGATACAAATTCAAAATATATAATTCCNTATAANGATTGGGAAATAAAACAAAAAGCTCTTNCAGTTTATGAGGTTCCTATTGAGTATTGTAAATATAGATTNGATAACGGAAGAATAAAAACTCAAATTCTAACACATATCAAGCTTAAAGGTTCTTTAAACGCAGAAAGTGATGACACTCAAAAAATAATATCAGAATATCTTGGAAAATCAGATACTAAAACAAATGATGATTTAAAAAAAATTCTTAAAAAGGAAGGTCAAAAGGATCCAGCAGTAATGACTGCTGACGGTTTTCTTATTAATGGGAATAGAAGAAAATGGGCATTTGAACAACTCTTAAATGAATATCCTGAAGAGAAATATAAAAAACTTAAAGTTGTTATTTTACCAGGCTCAGAAGATCCTGAGAGACCAACTGTTAAAGATATCGCAATTTTAGAAAATAGATTTCAGGTTTATTTAACTGGAAAGTCTGAATACAGTAAAATGAACAAAGCTCTTACTTATTATACAAATACTTTGTCAGGAATAACTTTAGAGGAACTTTTAAAAGATGACCCAACATTCGGTGACTCAGATAATAAAAAATTTCAACAAAAATTAAAAAAAATTTAAAAAAGAGTATTTTGAACCTATTAAATTAATGGATGAGTATTTAGAAGCAAATAATACTAAAGGAGATTATAGTAGAGTTTCAAATAGGTGGATGTCTTTCGAAGAATTAGGAAAAAATTTAACATCTCAATTTGAAAATGAAAAATTTCTTGTTGAACACAATATAGAAAAAAAAGAGGTTGGAATGTTAAAATCAGCTGCATTCAACATTATTAAAATAAAAGATTCTAGTGAAGTAGCAGCTGATAATAGATATTTGATTAGAGGACTTCCAAGATGGATCAAAGCAGAAAAAAAAGATGTTCTTAAAATTGGAAATATTGAAGATGTAGATGAAAAAATTAAAGATCCAGACGAGAGAGACAGAGAATGGCAACACACTAAAGCTTCTCAGGTTATTAATATTATCAAAAAATTAGAAAACCTATCAAATAGAATTAAAGATCAAGAGGATCCATTAAATAGATTAAGCGAGGCACTAGGAAAATTAAAACATGAGGATCTTGATGTAAATCAACTTGAACAAATGAAAATACTGGATGTAAAAAAAGCTTTTAAACTATGTCGAGAAATTGAGAATACTAACAATGAATTAAAAAGTTTTTTTTATGAACTTCAGAAAGATACTAAAAACTATAAAGAAAAATTAAAAAAAAAATTTAATAATAAAGTGTGACTATTCAATTAGAGTATTTTGATAATAGTTTATTATTAAAAACAGATAAGAAACTTCCAAATTCTATTATATTTCAAATTAAATTCTATGGTTTTAAATCTAGTCAAGATGAGCAAAATGTCTTCGTCAATAGTTCTGTTGATTTTGATTTGGGTGAATTAATTGAATTTCTAAACAGTAATAAAATAGAACTATATTTATGTGATAAGACAAAAAAAATTTTAGAAAATCAGACTAATAAAGTAAATACTTTCAAAGTTAAAATAGATTTTCTTAGAGAAGCAAAAGAGAATATAGATACAAATAGTTTTAATGAATTTTGTGCAAGTATCGACTATTTAAATCGTCCATTAAAACCACACCAGGAAAAAAGTTTATATCATTTAGATAAAGCAAACTGTGCAGCAAATTTTTCTGTTCCAGGTAGTGGTAAAACTTCAGTAGTATTAGCATTTTATGAAAAATTGAAATTAAAAAATGAAGTTGATGCCATTTTTTTAATAGGTCCAAAAAATTGTTATTACTCCTGGAAAACAGAATTTAAATTAAATTTAAATAGAGATCCAAAATTACAAATTTTGGACGAGAATAAAGAGAAAAGAAAATTTATCTATGAAAATTCTTTGAATAATGAGGTTTATGCATGTCATTTTTCTACCGTTGCAAATGATTTGACGCTTTTAAAAGAATTTCTATATAAAAAAAAATTTCTTTTGGTGATAGATGAGGCTCATAATATTAAAAAAATTGGAGGTTTGTGGTCAAATGCAATATTGAGTTTAAGATATCTAAGTAAGTATAAAATAATTTTGACAGGCACACCAATGCCTCAGGATTTTAAAGATTTCTATAATTATCTTGATTTTCTTTATCCAGATTTTGAAGTAATTAATTCANATGAGAAAGCTCAGATTGAAGTTTTTATGGACAATAAAAAGTTTGATGAGGCAGCAAATTTAATAAATAATAAAATTTATCCCTTTTATACCCGAGTAACAAAAAAAGAACTTAAATTATCTAAACCTAATTTTTTAANGCCNTATCNNATAAAAATGAACCCTATAGAAAAAAAAATTCATGANGCNATNACANCAAAAATAAAATATTANGCTAAAAATGATTATCTAAAAAATATTGATCTAATAAAAAAAATACAAAAAGCTAGACTAATAAGACTAAGACAGACTTGCTCTTACGTAAAAAATTTAATTACAGCTATTCCACCTGATTTAAAACAAGGAGATGAAAATCTTTTAAGTGATCAAGATTTGAGAAACCTTATAGCAAAATATGATTTGAATGAAAAACCAGCTAAAATTTTTAAACTTAAAGAATTATCAAAAAAATTAATATCTAAAGGTGAGAAAGTTTTAATATGGTCAACACATTTAAAGACAATTGATTTAATTACAAAAGAATTATCTAGAGAAGGAATAAATATTAGTAAAATTACTGGAAAGACAAAATTAAAGGAAAGAGAAGAAATAAAGGATAAATTTAACGATAGTTCATCAAATCTTGATGCTATTATAGCCATACCTCAAGCTTGCTCAGAATCTATTTCACTACACAAAGCATGCCACCATGGGATTTATTACGATATGAATTATAATACATCTGAATTCCTACAATCACTTGATAGGATACATAGAGTGGGAGGCTCTGAGAAAAATCCAGTATTTTATTATTTCCTACAATATGAAAATTCTATTGACTTAAAAATTTATGAAAGAGTTTTTGAAAAAGCAAATAGACAAATGAAAGTAATCGAAGAAGATAATTTAACATTTAGCCATCCCGATAGTGATGATTTTGATGATTTATATAGTGATTTAAATTTATGAGTTTTGAAGTATTTGAAAATATTAGTTATCAAAATCTTTCTAAGTTGTTTAGTCTTACAAAAGAGGGATACAAAAATACTTCTGATATAAAATTAAATTATTCAAGAGATCATAACTTTGTTCAAGAAAATCTGAATTTTTTGATTGAAATTGAAATATTCAAATTAGCAAATGATCAAATATATCTTGAAGAAGATAGCACTCAATTCAAAAGTCTTCTCATTAAAAAGATATTTCAAAAAAATGCTTACTTTCTTTTATTAAAAGAATACTTAAATAATTTTGAATTAGATAATAATAACCAATATAGTTTCGAACCAACATTAAATTATAATTTTACAACAAGTGATTTAAGAAATTTTTTAATAAGTTGTAATCTAATAAAAAATAAAGATAGTAAGTATTTTTTGTTAGATGAGAATATTTTAGAAAAATTTAAAAGAAAAAAAATATCACCAGCAGAGCTAAAAAAAATAATGCAAGAGAAAGAAAAAATAGGATTAGCTGCTGAGGAATTTATTTTTAAAAAGGAGAAAGAAAAAGTCAGTAAAATAAACAAAAAACTTAATGTTGAACATACGGCTTTAACAGATGTTGCTGCTGGATATGATATACTCAGCTATAATAACAATGAGGAAAAAATTTTTATAGAAGTAAAAGCTGTTTCCAGCTCAAACTTTAAATTTTATTTAACTTCAAATGAATTTAATACTTCTAACATATTAAAAAATAACTATTTCTTATACCTGCTTCCAAGAGACTTGAGTAATCCAGAGCAGTTTGATTATGATAATCTTTTAATAATAAATAATATTAATGAAAATATCTTCAAAAACCATACAGAGTGGAAAATAGAAAATGAAAACTATTTAATTTTTAAAAAGAATTAATTATAAAATTATGGAAAAAAAAGGTAAAATTAATAATGCCAAAAAGATTAACAGTATTATGGATTATTTCATTTATCAGCGCATTAATATTATTAAATCTAATGAAAACTTATGAAGATACATCAAAAGCTATTATTGATAACATCTTGTTTATAGCGTGCACCTTATTTGTTGGAGGATGGATTTTCAGGTTAATTATAATTAAATTTTTACCAGAGTCCGAGCCAATAAAAGTAAAAAAAATTAAAAATAAAAAAAAAAAAGAAATATCTAAAGAATTAACACCTTTGCAACTTATATTATTTTATCCAATATGTACATTTTCATGTATGATATTAATTGGTTTAATTACAAACGGTTTTCAACCTTAGGATATAATGAAAGAATTAACAGCCAAGTTTGATGAGAATATTTCTTTAATAGATTTTGATAAAAAAATAAAAAAATTGATTCAAAATTTTCCATCTGAAATAAATGTACTCGTAAAAGTTATGTCTAAGACTGATTGTATTTTTGTATCGATTGTAGAAAACTTTGACAAAAACGCATTAGAGAGGATAACATGGAGCTTAGCAGGTATAGAGTTGTAGAAATGGATTATAAACTTTTAACAATCATGGTTCCGAGTTTGTTGTGAAAGTGAGTAAAGAACCTTTATTTAAAGTAGCAGATAAAGATGTTCATGGATCTGTTAGAGACCTCACTGCAATATTTAAACATGATGACAATGTCTTTGTCGTTTTCTTTATTAATCATGGAGGACAACAATGTTTTTCACCTGGATATGACAAAAAAGAAGTTTTAGATTTTTTTA